>JAYGEV010000453.1:0-1786 GCA_046582225.1 Pseudomonadales bacterium | reverse complement strand
GGGCTGATCCGCGCCAATGCCGCGATCGCCGAACTCGCCGGCGTGCCGCCGACCGGCTATCGCTCGCCGTCGTGGGATCTCAGCGCGCACACGGTCGAGTTATTGCTCGAACAGGGGTTCGCCTACGAAAGCAGCATGATGGGGCACGATTATCTGCCCTATTTCGCGCGCCGCGGCGATGTCGTCGAGGCCGAGGAAGCCACCCGGTTCGGCGCCGCGACGTCGTTGGTGGAAATGCCAGTGAGCTGGCCTTTGGACGATTATCCGCATTTCGAATTCGTGCGCACCGACACCACGATCCTGCCCGGGCTGATGAATGCGCGTGGGGTGCTCGACAATTGGGTCGACGAGTTCGCTTTTATGAAGCGGGAATACAAATGGGGCGTGCTGACCTACACGTTTCACCCCTTCGTCATCGGGCGCGGCCATCGCATGCTGTTGCTCGAACGCCTGATCGAGCACTTGCAGGACGAAGGCGCGGTCTTCGTCACCATGGCCGAGGCGGTCGCGGAATGGCGCGCCGAGGGCTGCCCGACCGATACGGGCGTCGCGTCTCAATAGGTCGCCGCGGCCGAGAAAGCATCCGCTTCATGGTCGGCGCGCGCTTGGGGGACACAGGCCGGAAGTCCGAGGTGGCGATCGCTGAAGCCCGCGGTGACACAATCCTGATGCCAACGCGCGGCTAATGCTGGGCCACTAGCCTGACAGGCGGTGAGGGCGAGAGATACCGCCACGGCGGCAGTAAAATAGGCAATACGTCGCATGGATCGCTCCTTGATTCGAGTTCAGATACGACTCTAAACCGGCCTGCGAAAGGGCGGAGTGAACGATTTCACTAATGTTCGATGACAATCAGGAGAATTGGTCACCAAATCTCGTGAATTGGCCGCCATCGGCCAGTTTCGAAAGGACCAAATTGTGTCTACTGGATCGTTGTCAGTCACATATGTTGCGGATGCCGCCTGATTTCTGCGAATTAGGCTCAATTCAACTTTTTCGGTTGTTGACAAGGGACTCACGGCGGACATATAAGTTCCGTCCCGGCGCGGAATGAACCACCGTGCTCGGGCAGGCTGACTGCCTACCAGAACGATCCTAGATCTGGTCGATCCGACCGGATCGGAAACTCGCCAACTTACCGCAAGGTGATACGGCGGCGGGATTGGTTTCGTTGCGTTGCATGTAGTAACGCAGCAGGCGGACAGTCTGAAGCGCTGATTGACATTGTGAATGGGAAGGGATGCGTGGACGGCGGTATGCCGACTAAACATACCGATCGTGTACACATCCAAAGCACATGATACTCGTCAGGTTGGACGTTCTTTCGAGTTCGTTCGGCCAAGAGAGAATTGAGCTATGCTTTGCGTATACGGTCAGGAGAATTCGCCCGGTGTGGCCCTTCGGGGTTCGCGTCGGACGATTTCAAACCCTCAACTTGAGAGTTTGATCCTGGCTCAGAACGAACGCTGGCGGCAGGCTTAACACATGCAAGTCGAAGGAGAAGCGGGACTTCGGTCCCGTGGAAACTGGCGCACGGGTGAGTAACGCGTGGGAAATTACCTAGTGGTTCAGAATAACCGCGGGAAACTGCGGCTAATACTGAATACGCCCCGAGGGGGAAAGATTTATCGCCACTAGATGTGCCCGCGTCGGATTAGCTTGTTGGTGAGGTAACGGCTCACCAAGGCGACGATCCGTAGCTGGTCTGAGAGGATGATCAGCCACACTGGGACTGAGACACGGCCCAGACTCCTACGGGAGGCAGCAGTGGGGAATATTGGACAAT
>JAYGEV010000404.1:0-2790 GCA_046582225.1 Pseudomonadales bacterium | reverse complement strand
TGCAGGCGCTGGAGAGCGTGCTGGCAGATGCCTGCGGATTGAAGTTTCACGTCAGCGCCGATCAGATTGGAGCAGACACCCGGGATTTCGCCTGCAATGTGGCCGATCTTGCCCAGGGTATTCGGAATCGGGGCATCAGTGGTCGTGCTGGAGAGGTTCTCACGGCGCTGCGCGCCCAGGGCTGACGCTGATGGAAAACGTGGACTGTCTCGTGATTGGCGCCGGGGTGATTGGATTAGCCTGCGCCCGGGCGCTGGCCGAGGCTGGCCGGGAAGTGGTCGTTGTCGAACGCAACGATGTCATCGGCGCCGAAATCAGCTCGCGCAATTCGGAGGTCATTCATGCGGGTATCTACTATCCAACGGGTTCTGATAAGGCGCGGTTGTGTGTGGCGGGCAAGCAGCAGCTCTATGCGTACTGCGATCAGCGCGGGGTCCCGCACCGGCGCTGCGGAAAGATCATCGTGGCCACCGACTCAGCGCAGATCGAGGCGCTCGAGGGCTACCACAGACAAGCAGAATCGAACGGGGTTGCGCTGCGTTGGCTGGACGAACAGGCGCTGAGAGATCTGGAACCGCAGTTGCGGGCGGTGGCTGGCCTGTGGTCGGACAGCACGGGGATCATTGACTCACACGCGTTCATGCTCAGCTTGCTCGGTGACCTGGAGCGTGCCGGCGCGGACGTTGCGTTTAATACCGAGGTCCACGACCTTCAGCAACCACACGGCGATCGGATCGAGGTGACCACCAGTTCGATGACTGTGGCGTGCCGCTGGTTGATCAACTGTGCGGGACTGCAGGCCCCGGAACTGGCCGGGCAGCTGGTTCCCGATACCCCCCAGGCGTATTACGCTCGCGGGCAGTATTACGCGTACAGCGGCCCGTCGCCATTTTCGCACCTGGTGTATCCGGTGGCCGAGCCCGGCGGTCTGGGCGTGCATGTCACGCTGGATATGGCGGGACAAATCAAGTTCGGCCCGGATGTGGTGTGGTTGCAGGACATTGACTACAGCTTTGATGACAGCCGCAAGTCGTCGTTTGTACAAGCCATTCGCCACTACTATCCGGCCCTGGACCCACAGCGACTGCATCCGAGCTACACCGGAATTCGACCGAAGATCACCGGTCCTGGCGAACCGGCGGGAGATTTCCAGGTGCGTGGCCCAGCGCTGCATGGGGTTTCGGGACTGATTAATCTGCTCGGCATCGAGTCCCCGGGATTGACGGCGTCTCTCGCCATCGCTGAAGTGGTTGCCAATCAGGTAGCTCGATGATCTGTGTTGGTCTAATCGTCAATCCGATAGCCGGGATCGGTGGTCGCGTCGCGCTCAAAGGCAGCGACGGCGTTGATATTCAGAAGCACGCTGCGCGGATAGGCGGGCAGCCGCGCGGTGAAGCCCGGGCCCGGCGCGCGCTGGCCGCGGCCGCCGGCGCCATCGATCAGGTGCGCTGGCTGACCTGGGGTGGCGCCATGGGCGCGAGCGTCCTCGATGGAGCGGGAATCGGCTGCCAGGTGCTGGGTCAGCCGAACCTGCCGTCTTCAGCCCGGGATACACGCCGTGCCGCGCAGGTCATGGTGGACGCGGGCGCGGATCTATTGCTGTTCTGCGGCGGCGATGGCACCGCCCGGGACCTGCTGGAGGCCATCGAAGACCAAGTGCCGGTGCTGGGAATTCCGGCCGGGGTGAAGATGCATTCAGGCGTATTCACCACGACCCCGGAGACCGCGGGCGAGATTCTTCAGCGCCTCGTGGTGGGTGGACTTGTGCGCTCGGCGCGCGCGGACGTACGTGATGTCGATGAGCAGGCGTTGCGCGACGGGCGGGTCGGCACGCGCTTTTTTGGCGAGTTGCTGGTCCCCGAGTTCGGTGGGTTTGTACAGCACACCAAAGAGGGTGGTCGGGAGAACGAATCACTGGCACTGGCTGAGATCGTGGCGGACGCGGTCGAGCGAATCCAGGAAAGCCCGGACCGGGTCTCCTATGTGCTCGGACCGGGCAGCAGCGTGGCCGCAATCAAAGAGGCCCTTGGCATGCGGGTGACATTGCTGGGCATGGACGTGTACCGGAACGGCACGCAAATCGGCATCGACGTTGACGCAGTCTGGTTGGAATCGCGCCTCGCGGAGCCGTTCGGTCTGATTCTGAGCTTTACCCGGCGCCAGGGTTTTTTGTTGGGTCGGGGCAATCAGCAGCTGTCTCCGGCGTTTCTGCGCCGGTTGGATAGAACCAGATTCTGGGTCGTTGCCACACGGAGTAAATTGCTGTCGTTGGATGGCCGCCCAATGCTCATCGACACCGATGATACGGAGTTGGATCGCACATACTCCGGGCTGGTGGAGGTCTCATGCGGTTACCAGGATCGCCTGTGGTACCGGGTCGAAACGCATGCGTGATTTCCAACCGGTCATCGAGCAATGTGTGGCCAGGTTTCGTGAAGGCAGCGACGCCGTTCGTCTGTTTCACGGTCGGGGCCACAGCTACCCGGGTTATGAGGACCTCACCGTCGATCTGTTTCCGCCTTGCCTGGTGGTGAGGAGCTACGGTGATGACGAACCCGGGGTGATGAAGTTGGCGGGATTACTGTCTGAGCGGCTGGCCGGCCTGCAGGGCATCTGCGTACAGCTGCGCGACGGGCGCCGCACGCAAACGCGGATCGCCTCGGGTTCGGTACCGGATCAGCTGACTGTGACCCAAGGCGCTCTGCGGTTCATTGTTCGGCCCATGCGCAATCAGAATGTCGGGCTCTTTCTGGATATGGCACCGGCGCGGGATTGGCTGCACAAGCACAG
>JAYGEV010000377.1:0-4395 GCA_046582225.1 Pseudomonadales bacterium | reverse complement strand
GCAACGCTGGGAACTGGCCGGATGGAACAGGCTCGCGGCGCGTTCAAGGCCCCGGCCAGCTGAAGAAACCGATCCACAACGGGCTCGCGGCGCCTATCTTGCGCGCCATCTGGGCCATTGTGGTGAATGTCATACCCCGCGTAATTCGTTGGGTGTTCCCGACTTCAATCGAGAATTTGCTGGTGCGCGGCTCGGTGACGGCGAGGTCGAGCCCATTGATGCACAGGCCCTTGCGGCTTGGACTCAAGAGGATTTCGGATTCTTTCTGTTTCTTGGGGTCAAACCGGATGGCGAGTTCGTGGGTGGCGAAATGGAACAGGTCATTGAGCACAACACCAGCAAACTCACCCAGACCGATCGCCAGGCTTTGGCCGCCTTTTTTAAGCGACACCCTCACCCGCGCGAGGATGGATAGCGCGGGTTTCCCGGGAGGGGCTCTAGTCGTCGTGTTCTTCTCTGAAAACGTCGTGGCAATTGCCGCAAGCGCCGCCCAACGCCCGAAGCCCGCCTAACGTCGCAGCTTGATCGCCGGCCGCGGCGGTATCGGCAAAAGTATTGGCAGCTTCAACCAGCTCCCGCATTTTCGCAGCCAGCTCATCCGGCTTTTCCCAGACGATCGGCAATGCTTCGGTTTCTACGTCGTACTCCCGCGTATCCATCGCTGCGAATACCTCGGGAATCATTGGCGCCAGTGCCGCGATACGCCTGGCGTTGCGCTCGGCCATGGCCGCGTCGAACGGCATTTGTCCTCTGGCCATCCCCACGATGGGTCCGATATTGAAAGCAAGCAACTTGAAAACCGCCTGCCGGGTGGCCGTTGCACCCTCCGCTTGCTCCTCTGGCGATGGCGCTTCCTGCGCGGCCGCGGTAAAGGCCAGGGTTGAACCAAGCAACCCCAGAAGCGAGATCAAACCTCTTGCTGTCATTCCAAAAACTCCTGTTTCTCAACGATTTGTTTTAAACGGCTAATGCTCGTCCAATGAGGCGAACATGGTGGCAAGAATGACATAGGCCGGAGATCGGCAACAGCGTGCAAGCTACTCCAGATTCTCCAGCCGCGCCTCGGCCATCGCGGCCGCTCGAAAGATCGCCCGGCCCTTGTTCATGCTCTCCTTCCATTCCAGCCGCGCCACGGAGTCCGCGACCACGCCGCCACCGGCCTGAATGTAGAGCATGCCGTCCTTGATCACGGCGGTGCGGATCGCAATGGCGGTGTCCATGTTGCCGTTCCAGGCGAGATAACCCACCGCGCCACCGTAGATGCCTCGCTTGACCGGTTCGAGCTCGTCGATGATTTCCATGGCGCGAATTTTCGGGGCTCCGGACAGCGTGCCCACCGGCAAGGTGGCGCGTAACACGTCCATGGCGGTCTTGCCCTCGGCAAGCTGGCCGACCACGTTGCTGGAGATGTGCATCACGTGGGAGTAGCGCTCGATCACGAACTGCTCGGTGACCTCCACCGAGCCGATTTTGGCGACCCGGCCCACATCGTTGCGACCCAGGTCGATGAGCATCAGGTGCTCGGCGAGCTCCTTGGGATCTGCCAGCAGCTCTTTCTCCATGGCCAGATCTTCTTCGGGCGTGTAGCCGCGACGGCGGGTGCCGGCCAGCGGCCGATTGATGATCTTGCCATCTTCCAGGCGTGCCAGTATCTCCGGCGAGGAGCTGACGATCTGGAAGTCATCCAGATCCATGAAGTACATGTAGGGCGACGGGTTGAGGCTGCGCAAGGCGCGATACAGGTTGATGGAGTCGGCGCCAAACGGCAGCGACATGCGTTGCGAAAGCACCACCTGCATCACATCGCCAGCGCGAATGTAGTCGCGGATGTTCTCCACCGCCTGCTTGAAGCCGTCCTCGCCGAACTCCGAGACGAAGTCGCTTTCCAGCACCGGCTGGTTGGTGGCGGTTTCGGGAATGGGCGGAACCGCTTGATGCAATGCCTGTGCGCGGTCCTGCAGCTGTTCCACGGTGCGCCTCAGCACGCCTGGCTCGCTGGGGTCGACCAGGCTGATCAGCTGCATGCGGCCGCGCAGGTTGTCGAACACCACCACATCTTCGGACACCATCAGCAGGATGTCCGGGGTCCCCAGCGGATCGGGTGGGGTGCTGGCGGCGAGACGCTTCTCTACGTAGCGCACGCTGTCGTAACCAAAGTAGCCCACCAGACCGCCGTAAAAGCGAGGCAGTTCGGCCACCTCGGCCACCTTGTAGCGCGCCTGAAAAGACTCGATGAAGGTCAAAGGATCGTCACTGTCGAGTTCTTCGACCAGCGTTCCGTCGGTCTCGATGGTGATGTGGTGGCCGTGCACCTTGAGCACGGTCCTGCAAGGCAGGCCGATGATGGAATAACGCCCCCATTCTTCGCCGCCGTGAGCGGACTCCAGCAGATACGAATACGGGCCTTTGGCGAGCTTCAGATAGGTCGACAGCGGCGTGTCCAGATCGGCCAGGGTTTCGAATACGACGGGTATCCGGTTGAAACCTTGCTCGGCCAGTTGTGCGAATTGTTCCGGGTTCATGGTGATCTCTTGTAGAAGGACTGGATGCGGTCAGCCGGGCCTGGGGCGGTCACGCCCTGGCAATCGGCAGCGCCCCTAAGTTGCGCGGAAGGGGCTTCTCCAACGTTTCTGACTTGGGGTGTGGGGTCTGGCATCCATAGGTTTGAGCAAGAGATGTTGCGGCTGCGAAGCCTAAACGAGGTCCGAAAACGATTCAATCACGGCATCGGCGCCGAGCTTCTCCGCAGCGACCCCCTGGTTGTAGCCGTCGCGCACGCAAACCACGGGACAGCCGGCCGCTCGCGCGCACAGAACGTCGGTCTCGGAATCGCCGACGAAGAGCGCATCGCTGGGGGCTAACCCCAACTCCTGGCAGGCATGCAGGGCCGGGTCCGCGGCGGGTTTGGGCACCGCGCAGGTGTCGCCGCAGACGACCACGTCGAAGTGATCGCGCATCCCGAGCGCCGCGAGGATCGCAACGCTGAACGTGGTCCGTTTGTTGGTGACAACCCCGAGCAATGCACCGCGTTTCTGCAATGCGCCCAGCGCGTCGAGTACGCCTGGGTAGGGCAGGCTCAAGTCGGCGGCGTGGTCCTGGTAGTAATCCAGGAACGCGTTCAAGACCTGCTGGGCATCATCCAGCGGCTGGTTCTGATGGCTCAGGGCCTGTTCCACCATGGCCTGGGCGCCGTGGCCGATCCAGTGCCGGGTCAGCGCTGCGTCGGCCGGTTGACAGCCATGCCTGGTCAGCGCGAAGCACAGCGCCGCGTTCAGGTCCGGGGCTGTGTCCACCAGCGTACCGTCGAGATCGAACAGATAGCCGGGGTAGGGTTTCAAGTGGTTGTCGAGCCGAGCGCGTCGCGCATCGCGGCAATGGTGGCCGCGTAGTCATTGCTGCCGAATATGGCGGAGCCGGCAACAAAGGTATCTGCGCCTGCCTGGGCCGCCTGTGCAATGTTGTCGACCTTGATGCCGCCGTCGATCTCCAGGCGCACGTCGCGTCCGTTCGTGGTAATCAGGGCGCGAACGTCGCGAATCTTGTCGAGGCTTGACGCGATGAACGCCTGGCCGCCGAAGCCGGGATTCACCGACATCACCAGCACCAGGTCCACCAGTTCGAGTACCTCACCCAGCACGGTGAGCGGGGTTGCCGGGTTGAACACGATGCCGGGCTTGGCGCCGCCTTCGCGGATGAGGTTCAGCGTGCGGTGCAGGTGCTCGGTGCTTTCGGGGTGCACGCTGATGATGTCGGCGCCGGCTTCGATGAAGTCGCCGACGATCCGGTCCACGGGCTTCACCATCAGGTGCACGTCCATGGTGCTGGTAATGCCTGCCTTGCGCAGCGATGCCAGCACCAGCGGACCAATGGTCAGGTTCGGCACGTAGTGATTGTCCATCACGTCGAAGTGAATGATGTCGGCGCCGGCAGAGAGCACGGCTTCGATCTCGTCACCCAGATGGGCGAAGTCCGCAGACAGAATGGAAGGTGCAATCCAATAGCTCATAGGCTGCGCATTCTAGCGTGCCTGTTGTGCGAAAGCGCAATGGGCGTGTCCGTCGCTGTTCGATTCTGAGGCTAAACCCAACGGGCCACTTCCGCTTCACTCGGGCACCTGTATCGTATTAGATACCTAATTACTGGCGATGGTGTATCTGATCTGATACATCGAGTTCGGCAACGGAGGAAGTGAGAATGGTAAAAACTACCAAGGGGTCGGACAATGTTTTCGAGGATGTAGGCTTCGAAGGCGAGGAAGTGATCGCACTCAAAATCAAAGCTGATCTCATGATTGAGATTGAAAAGACGATTAGGGCAGCAAAGCTGAGTCAATCCAAGGCCGCTGAGATGCTTGGGGTGCCGCGACCTCGGCTAAACCGCATGCTTCACGGACGG
>JAYGEV010000235.1:0-4916 GCA_046582225.1 Pseudomonadales bacterium | reverse complement strand
GGCCAGGCGTCCCAGCGGCAATCCGGCAAACGTATAGAGCAGTGCGAATGCGGCGCCCTGCAGCAGGCTGAACTGAAAATCGGAAATGCCGAACTGCTCGCGAATTGGGCCGACCATCAGCGATAGCACCTGGCGGTCAAGAAATGACAGTACGTAAGCGGTAAACAGAAGCGCCAGCGAATAGGTGGCGGCGCCGAGCGGCGGGTAGGCGAGGCTGTCGCCGGAAGGCGCGATGTCGGAGGCGCTTGCGTCCGTCATGACGGTTGATTCTAGCAGCAGGTGCTAAGATCACCGGTTCGCACTGACCTCGGTAGGCAGATGGACGATTCCCGATCGATCGAAAACCTGAGGGCGCGCATGGCGTGGGAGCAGCGGCGCACCGGTCCGCCCGAGGGGTTCCCGGCATTGCCTCCGCTGGCGCCCGGGCGCTACACCAGCCAGGAGTTTTTCGATCTCGAAAAGAAGCACCTGTGGTCGAAGGTGTGGCTATACGCGGGTCATCGCAGCCAGTTGCCCGAGGCAGGCAGCTATCTGCTGCTCGATATTCCCGATGCACCCATTTTTCTGATGCGTGGCGCAGATGGGCACATTCGCGCGTTTTATAACGTCTGTTCGCACCGTGGCGCGCCGCTGGTTCGGGAACGTTCCGGTCAGCAGTCGCGGCTTCGGTGCACCTACCATCAGTGGACCTACGACACCCGGGGCGACCTGATTGCGGTGATGGACGAGCGCGACTTTGCCGAACCGTTCGACAAATCCTGCCTGGGTCTGCGCGAAGTTCGGTGTGAGATGTGGGGACCGTGGATTTTCGTGAACGAAGACGCGAACGCAGAACCGCTCCTGGACTGGCTGGGCATGATCGCCGATGAATTCGTCCAGTTCGATATCGACCGTCTGCGGCCTGCACAAATCGAGACCTACGAGCTGGAATGCAACTGGAAGCTCACGATGGACGCGTTCCTGGAGGTGTATCACATTAACGGCATTCACCCCAAGACCGTCGGGCCGTCGCTGGACTACCGTGGCGCGGTCATGGGTCTGTTACCCAATGGCCACACGCGCATGACCTGTCCTAACAGGATGACTCAAGCCGAGGCCGGCTCGCGTCGTGGTTACAATGATGGCGAGGAAGTTTCCATGCCGTCTTTGCCGCTGGGAGAGATTGCGCGCAACTATCACGTCTCACATAACATATTTCCCAACATCATTACCCCGGTGGGCGCCACCGCGCGTCAGTTCCTGATGTTCTGGCCGCTGTCGCTCACGCGCACGCGGATCGACGTGGTGCACTTCGGCCTGGATTGGGCCGATGCCCCGCGACCTTCGGGCTGGGAGCCGTTGCTGGCGTTCTGGGAGATCGTCATGGCCGAGGACATGCAGTTCCTCGAATGGCAGCAGAAGGCGGTTCTGTCGCCGGGTTTCAAAGGCTACCGGCTCAGCTACATGGAGCGTCGCATCTATTACGCGCACGAATCCATCGACCGCATGATCGGCGCGGACAACATTCCCGCAGACCTGCGCGCCGAGCCGATGTTGAACGCCTATCGCGAGCGACCCGATCACTACGCTTCGGATCCCATCGAAAGGGCCGCATCGGGCGAGGGGTAGAGACGCTGCTCGCGATCTATTCGCGCGATGCACGCAGTGGCATGCGCAGGGTGACAGCCCCACCTTCGGCCATTGGGGTAAAGGTGATTGCGAGATTCTCTACGCCGGCTTCGAAAAAGGCTTCCTGCATGAAACGGGCGACGAAATGTCCCAGGCTGTAGCCGACCAGCGAGTCGACGACATGGTGCTTCTCCGCCTCCACCCGAGCCCACGCCGCGCCGCCGGCGACTGAGTAGAGGCCGATCGTCAATCCGGTGCTTGCCCAATCCGGTAGTGGTATATAAGCCAGGTTCGCGACCGCCAGCGTCGCTGCAGTGGATGCATTGGACGCGTGGCCGGAGGGAAAACTTTTATCATCTCGCCCGTTGGGCCGTTCCCGGCCTACGACCGACTTCAGGCCCTGGGTAATCGAGTTGTTCAGCGCAAACGTGCCTACGCCAAGCGCCAACCCGGTGGCTTTGTCGTGTAGAGAATCGCTGGGAGCGACCAGCGCGGTCACGAAGTAAGCGGCTTTGCTGATGTCGAGCAGGGTATTGCTGGCGTCGGCCGCATTGCTGCCGAACAGGGGCGTTTTGTCCACTGCCCAGTCCGATATTGAGTTGTCGGCGTTGCCGATGGTTAGCAGCGCAGCACCAACCAGCGGTACCCAGGTGATGGGGTCTTTGGCCGCCCGTGCAGCTGCTTGTTTGAACCCGGCGCCGTCAGGCCAGTGGATTTGTCCCCACGAGTGCGGGTTGTTCGCACTCGCGCATCCCGCCAGGGTCAGGGCCAGGGCAACAACGCTTACGGCTCGAAGGCGTTCATGGCTCCGAAACCTCCATTTTCGGAAACTGCCACCAGTAATGGGCGGCTTCAAACCCGGTGCGGTAATGACGATTACGCACATTTACTGCTGCCTTTGTCCGTTCCTCGGGTAGTCGCTGCCGCCGCAACATTCCCGGCACGCATTCGCGCAATTGTTCGACGATCGGGAAGGAGTGAATTCTACGTGAAAACTGTGCTTGGAACCATTTGTGTGGCGGCGGTGATCGCGGCTGCCAGCTATCTTTTGAAGCCGCCGAGCAGGGCGGCAGAGGTTGAGCCTGTCTCCCGGCAAGTGGTGCAGCAAGTACCGCCAGCCCGGGAATTGGAGCAGTCGCTGGCGCCGGAACTGCCAGCGACCGCAGATATCTGGGAACCCCAGCCACCGGTTGGCGATTTCGATCCCATGCTGGTGATGGCTCTGGGTGACTTTTCTGACGAGGAGATCGCACGCTACAACGATCTGCACATTCTGCCGTTCAACAGGGCGGTCGGCCAGGAGTGCGAGGAGCGGCCACACCCGAATTTCATCGATCGAACCTACACCGCGTGCAAGACCGTTCGAGAATATCCCGAGCATCCCTACGCTGAGCTGAATACCCAGGCTCTCATTGAGCTGGCGGTGCACGACGAGGTGGCTGCGCTGATTCTCGGGCGGCGCGCAAAGCAGGAGGAACGTCGCTTGTCCTGGTATCTGCGAGCTGCCGCGTTGTCCGGCAGGAGCGGGCCGCTGATGTCGCTTGGCGAGAATCGTTACAACCAGACTCATCAACTCAAGACAGTCGGTGGAGAGTTTCAACCGGTCGCGCAGCCACACAGCATTGCCATTCGTATCGCTCTGGAAACCGTTGCAAAGAAAATGGGCGACCCGCGGGCGAATCCCGAGAGTTGGCAGCAGGCTCTGCGCGATCTTGCGCTGAGCGATGGTGCTGTTTACCAGGCTCGTGCAGATGAGCTGACTGAAGAACTCCTCGAAACGATGGCGCGTACCCAGCGCGAAATCACAGGCAGCATCCAGATGCAGCAGATCATCGACAATGTATAGGCGACTACATGGATTGCTTCTGTGTGCGGTGTTGATGCTGGGCTCCGGCTGGGCATTGGCGGTGGATCCAACCGTTGCGTGTTCCGGTTGCACGTCTTTGCGAGACTTCGGTAACTTTGGCGCGGCGCAGTTGTTCCGGGCGTCCGGTCCAATATCTGCGAGCGTCGGTAACGATCGGATATGGGTCATCAACCCGACTACCGGCGCACTCGCGTTCGTCGACCTGGACACCCCGGTCGAACTTTTCTACGTTCTCGGCATTCCGATACCGATACCCGATTTCACGCAAACGAAAATCAGCGCCACCTGGATCGATGGTTCAGCGTCCGCCACCTGGGTACTTCCCAACGAAGTCGTCATCGCAATCGGAGAATGCATAGAACTTGCGGAGGTCGATGCGACCCCGGAGGTTACCGCCGAGGAATTATCGGAACTGCCGGGTTTTGATGACGCCTACGTGTGGCAGTTTATTGGGCTCTCCAACGGTCTGCTGCCGGTCGAGCTGTTATTCAATATGTGGTCATTTTCGATTTTTTACGGCGGCACGAGTAGCACGCCGATCGTAACCGTGTTCGAGTGCGCGTGGTCCAGCGCTTGTTAGCCGACATTCAACGCGCCCTGGTGAACTTCAGGTTCAGCTCTAGGGTACCCAGCATAATACCTGGCTGGTGCATGAACTTGTTTCCTGGCGAATATTCCAGGCTGTCGATGCGATCCAGCAGGCGGTCCCAGGCGATGGTTTGCTCCAGGCGCGAAATCCCCGCGCCGGGGCAGACTCGCGGGCCGGCGGAGAACGTCAAATGCCGGCTTACAGCCTTGCGGTCGAGCTGCAGCTCGTGAGGACACTCAAATTCCTCGTCGTCGATATTGGCCGCGGCCCAGCGCAGGTGCAGCAGCGAACCCTTGGGGACCTTCACCCCCTGAAACACTTCGTCCTGGCTCGTCGTGCGGGTGGAAAGTCCCTGGGTCGGTGACCTAAGCCGCATGCCTTCTTCGGTGAAGTGCCGCAGCTTGCTGCGATCCTTCTTGAGTTCGTCAAAGACGCCATCGCGTTCGCAGAGCAGCTGTGCCTGTTCTTCGAGCGCGTACTGAGTGGTCTCCAACCCGCCGATGACCATCGCGTAAACAATGCCGTTGATTTCGATGTCGGTGAGTTTGCGGTCCAACGCTTCGTAGGTCACGTTGCACAGAAAGCTGATCATGTCGTCCTGGGGATCCTTACGCTTTTCCTGCACGATCTCGTGCACGTATTCCTTGAAACCATTGAGGATTTTGAACTGCTCGGCGGTTTCTTCCGCACCGAGTATGTTGCGGTGTCCCGTGCCGTAAACAAAGGAGGCGACCTGGGCCGTTCCCCATTGTGCGAGCCGGTCGAGGTCTTCGAGCGGAAACCCCAGCACATTGGCCATGACCATTTGCGGCAGAGGACGGGCGAACCCGGAGATGAACTCGACCTCTCCTG
>JAYGEV010000207.1:0-3032 GCA_046582225.1 Pseudomonadales bacterium | reverse complement strand
TCCTTTACCTGGGTGATACCGCGCGATTGCCATACGGCAGCAAGAGCCCACAAACGGTCCAACGCTACGCGCTGCAGGCGGCACAGATTCTGGTCGACCGTGGGGTGCGCACCCTGGTGATCGCATGCAATACCGCTTCTGCATTCGCATTGGACGCATTGCGCGAAAGCTACCCCGCACTGCCGGTATTCGGCGTAGTTTCGCCTGGGGCCGAGGCCGTCGTTGAACACCAGAGTTCTGGCTCGGTATTGGTGCTGGCCACCGAAAGTACCGTGGCAGGCGGTGCATATCAGCGGGAAATTCTTGCGCACCGTTCGAGCCTGAACGTGCATGCGCGACCCTGCCCGCTGTTGGTAGCGCTGGCAGAAGAGGGCGAGCATCGTGGAGATTTTTGTAAAAGCGTGCTCGGTCACTATCTGCATGGGTTCCTGGAAGGTGGGTCCATCGCCCAACCCCTGACGGTATTGCTGGGCTGTACCCACTTTCCGGTGTTTCGCGAATCGCTCCGACAACTCCTGGGTGAACGTGATGTTCGAATTGTCGACTCCGCTGAAACAACCGCCCGGGTGGTGTGCGACGCGCTGGCGACGACGGCCGACGGCGCGGGTGAAGTTCAGCTTCTGGCCACCGATGGCGTGGCCCGCTTTCGTCGGGTGGGACGGCACTTTCTGGGTACGGCTATCGAGGCGGTGGAGCTGGTTGATCTGTAACGCCCGCTACGTCCTCTGACTCCTCTAACGCAGAACGAGACGGGAGCGTAGAATGTGGCAACGCATAGGCCGGAGCCGTCCATGTATCTGGATTCACTTGGCGACGAGAGCCTCAACATCTTACCCGACGAGCTTGCCGACCTGGAATCTCGCTTTCAAGCGCGTATTGACGCGGATGAAAAGATCGAGCCCAAAGATTGGATGCCGCATTGTCCGCTGGAGTGGGGCTTCCTTAAAGTTGTTGCGCAGGTGTGTGTGCTACCTGTTGTACCAAGGTCGTTACCGGTTCGGTCGACCTGGCGGAGAATTTTGCACTGGATGACTGGGAACTCAAGCAAGGCTACGTACTAGCCTGTCAGTCGCGCCCCCGGGGCGGTGAGCTGGTGCTCGATTACGATGAGGTTTGATCAGGAGTGAGCATGGCAGAAAAAACAGACACCCAGACCGTAGGCTTCGTTGGCCTGGGGGTGATGGGCTACCCCATGGCCGGGCATCTTGCGAATGCAGGTTATCAGGTCCGCGTGTACAACCGCACCGCCAGCAAGCTCGAAGACTGGCTGGCTGTGTTTGCAGGAACGGCAGCAGCGACACCAGGCGAGGCCGCCCGACACTGTGACGTGGTTTTCATGTGCGTCGGCAACGATGAGGACGTGCGTTCGGTTGTTTACGGGGACCAAGGCGTGTTCGCAGGTATGTCATCTGGTGCAGTTCTGGTGGATCACACCACTGTGTCTTCTGAACTGGCATCCGAACTCGACACGGCAGCCGCCGGGCAGGGTTGCGGCTTTCTTGATGCGCCGGTATCAGGCGGCCAGGCGGGGGCTGAAAATGGTCAGCTCACGATCATGGTCGGCGGCACGGGTGAGACGTTTGAGCGAGTGCGTCCGGTGATGGATTGTTATGCAAAGTCGATCCGGCTGATGGGTGGAGCGGGCGCCGGTCAGCTCACCAAGATGGTGAATCAGATCTGTATTGCCGGTGTGCTGCAGGGGTTGGCAGAGGGTTTGCACTTTGCCGAGCAGGCCGGGCTGGAGATCGAGTCGGTGGTCGATGTGATTTCCAATGGCGCGGCACAATCCTGGCAGATGGACAACCGACATCGCACGATGGCGAGCGGTGAGTTTGAATTCGGCTTCGCGGTGGATTGGATGCGCAAAGATCTGGACATTGCACTGAGCGCTGGTCGCGCCCTGGGTGCGCGGCTGCCGCTGACAGCGCTGGTCGATCAGTTCTACGCCGACGTGCAGAGCTTCGGGGGTAGTCGCTGGGATACTTCGAGTTTGATCGACCGGCTGCGGCGGGAATAAGAACTTGAGACGGGGCGGTTGTGCCAGGCACAACCGCCCCGTTCAAGATCGCGGTTAGCTCCCACGCGCACATCTCTTGGTTTAACGTTGTAACGGCGGAGCAAGTTAGCTAATCCACGCGGGGTTAACGGCTTACCTCTGAGTTCTGACCACGGCGATTCTTCTATGGCATAAAGTGCACGTAAGATGTCGTGCGTAGGCTTGTGGTCATGACCATCAAATATCACTTTTAAATCTGTCAATAATTTTATTCCTAAGCTGGAGGCGCCATCCCGTAACTCCGCGACAAGCGCGACACAGGCGACACGCGCGCGTTTAGGCCATTCACCACCGGCCTTATCAGCTACTGCGAGTAATGCTTCCCATACGTCAGCCGATCGATCTTCAACGCCCGGTGGCATTTCAGGCCAGTAACCCATGAGTTCGTCCTCGACGCTGCTGGCCCATGCGGATAGACGCTCCCTCAATGCATTACCTTCGTCGTAATACGTTCGTCGACGCCACGGGTGGACCGTTTCCGACGGTGCGCGGCGGCGCATCCGCAGAATAATTGAACGACCGATAATCGTATCGGGCAGATCGCCGATCCCAGCCATAGCAACTGCACAATAAGCAGGGAAGTCTTCGGTACTGATTGTCTTACCGTTAGTGACACAGCGGCCTGCTTTGGCGTGTTTGCGATGACCGGCGTTAAGCAACCCTCGAATTTCGTCGTTATCCCTTGCCTTCGGGCCGAAAACAGTGTCGATTTCGTCATAGAGGATCGTTGGGCGACCCGCGTCGTCGGCGACCTTACGGAAGTGGTAGGCCGGTGTAACGTTGACTGATTCAACAGGGCGTGGAACCAATACCTCGGAAACCTCCAGCACACGACTTTTCCCGCACTCCGGTTCCGGGGAAAGGATAGCAAGGCGCGGTGTGCTGTCCCAAACTTCCATCAAGTGGGTGTGCGCTATCCACAGCGTGTGGGCGACATGTGCGGCTTCACTCGGATACGTAATGAACCGTCCAAGAA
>JAYGEV010000080.1:0-3272 GCA_046582225.1 Pseudomonadales bacterium | reverse complement strand
CGAGAACGCGGTTCAGCTGCACGGTGGCATGGGCATGACCGAAGAACTGCGGGTGGGCCACTACTTCAAGCGGCTGGTGGTCATCGACACCCAGTTCGGTAACTCGGACTACCATTTGAGCCGCTTCGCAGCCTAGAATTCAGGCTGAAAAAAACGAGGGATTCAAAATGCGGGGGAGAGTCGTCCTGGTGACCGGCGGTGCCAGGGGCATCGGCCGCGGCATCGCCGAGGCGTTTCTCAACGCCGGCGCGAGCGTGATGGTGGCAGATCTCGGAGGCACCGACACCGATTGGGCCTACGATCTCGCCAGCAACGATGAACTCGAGCGCACCGTTGCAGAACAGGCAAAGCTGGGCGAGGTCAGCGCCGCCCAGTTGGATGTCACCAACAAGGCCAGTTGCGAAGCGGCGGTGGCCAGCACGATCGCGACCTTCGGTGGCCTCGACGTACTGGTAAACAACGCCGGCGTCGTGCAATCGGGCGCGACCCAGTACTTTTCCGAAGCTGACTGGGATCGCATTTTTGCGGTGAACACCAAGGGAATTTTTCTGATGACCCAGGCTGCGATTCCCGCGCTAAAGAAGTCGGACCACGCGGCGATCATCAATACCGCTTCGATCGCCGGAAAGAAAGGTCATCCACGCATGGCGGCTTATTGCGGCTCAAAGTTCGCCGCCATCGGAATTACCCAATCACTGGCGGCCGAACTTGCTCCCAAGGGAATCACAGTCAACGCAATCTGCCCGGGCATGGTGGGCACGGCCATGTGGCTCGAGCACCTGCTGCCAGCCAACGCGGCCGATGAACAGGACAAGGATGCTGAGTTTAACGCCGCAATGCGCGACACCATTCCGCTTGGGCGACCACAAACGGTGCAGGACATAGGCGAAGCCGCCGTGTACCTCGCCGGCGCGGCCAACGTCACCGGCATCAGCCTGACCATTGCCGGTGGCTACGAGATGAACTGATCGCCCGGATGCAGCGACTACTCAATGAACCTCTGCTGTACTTCGTTGTGGCGGGTGCGGGCATATTTGCGCTCGGAGAGTTCGTCGCAAACGACGACGAAAACTACATCATCGAAGTTACCGACGCCGAGCGCGCTCGCCTCAAAGATCAGTGGCAGGCGCAAACCGACCGAGCCCCCGCCGAGCGCGAACTGGACGGACTCATCGAGAAATGGATTCGCGAGGAGATTTATTATCGCGAGGCGCTGCGCATGGGTTTGGATCGCGATGACATCATCATTCGCCGCAGGCTGGCCCAGAAGCTCGATTTCCTCACTGAGGATGTCGCAACAACCGCCACGCCCAGCGCCGAGGCGCTACAGGCGTACTTTCGTGAAAACGGCGATCGCTACCAGCTGCCGGAGCGATTCTCGTTCAGGCATCGTTACTTCAGCACCGAACGGCGAGCCAACGCGAAACTTGACGCCACCGCCGCGTTGGGCGACGAAACAATGGATGGTGATCCTTCTTTGTTGCAACTTACCTACGTCGAGCGAACCGAGCAGGACATCGCACATCTGTTCGGCACGGAATTCGCGGCGGCGCTTAAGAAATTACCCGAAGACGGATGGCAGGGCCCGATTCGCTCAGCTTACGGCTGGCACCTGGTGACCATCGAGAAACGGACCCGTTCACGCATGCCCAGCTTCGACGAGGTCGCGGGCGAGGTGGCCTTAGACCACCAGAACTATCTGCGTCGGCTGGCCAACGAGCGCTATTACGAAACCCTGCGAAGCCGCTACGAGATCACTGGACTTTGAGAGAACGCTCAAGAACCCTGCTTGGCGTGCTGTTGGCCCTCATCGCCGTCAGCGCCACGGGTCACGAGGTGCGGCCTGCGTTTCTGCATCTCGTCGAAAACCAACCTGGTGAATTCGAGATATTGTGGAAACAGCCGATGCGAGGCGATCGGCGTCTTGCCATTAACCCGGTGCTGCCCGACTCGTGCGCGATCGAGATGACAAGGCCGCCCCAGGCGCTGTCCGGCGCCCTGGTGCACCGCTGGTACACGCGCTGCGAAATGCGACTGGGGTCTATTTCGATCAGTGGCCTGTCGCGAACCCTCACCGATGTGATGGTGCAGATCGATTACTTTGACGGCGGGCGCATTACCCAGCTGCTGCAACCCGCCGACCCCAGCCTGGATCTGTCGGATCCGACACCGCAGATCTGGAGCTACCTGAGGTTCGGCGTCGAGCACCTGCTGTTCGGGGTTGATCACATACTGTTCGTGGTCGGTCTGGTTCTATTCATCCCCAGCGGCTGGAGCCTGGTCAAAACCGTCACCGCTTTCACCGCTGCTCATAGCATCACACTCGGGTTGTCTGTGCTCGGAGCCGTCACCCTCGCGCAACGACCGGTCGAAGCAGTGATCGCTCTGTCGATCCTGTTCCTGGCCCGAGAACTCATGGTGGCGGAGGAAAAGCGTTCACGGTTGACCCAGGCCCGGCCCTGGCTCATGGCTTGTGTCTTCGGCCTGCTGCACGGATTCGGGTTTGCCGGCGCGCTTGCCGAGATCGGCCTGCCCCAGGATCAGCTCGCCCCTGCACTGTTTCTTTTCAACCTGGGCATCGAGATCGGTCAGCTTTTCGTGATCGGCGCATTGCTCACCGCCGGGATGCTCATAAGCCGGGTTTGGAAAAATCCAGGCGATCAATGGCCGCGCGGTTTTGGCCTGGCAATGGGTTCGGCGGCCGCTTTCTGGACCATCGATCGCATGCTTCTGGTATTTTAGGCGAATCTGCTTAGGGGCACCCATTTAGGTGCACGAACGCAGGCAGGAACTCACAGTATGTCCGAGGGCAACGATACCCAACACCGCAACGACACCTATGGCAGGATTCAACACCGAAGCGAGGACGACGACGGCGTTGCTCCGGCTATCCCTGCTGCGACCGTGGTCTTGTTACGCGACGGCGACGACGGTCCCGAAGTGCTGATGCTGCGCAAGAACTCGAAGATTACCTTCGGCGGCATGTGGGTATTTCCAGGCGGCAGGATAGATCCCGAGGACTATCCAGCTGATGGCGACCTCGACGCGGCCGCACGCACCGCTGCCGCACGTGAAGCAAACGAAGAGGCAAATGTTTTCTTGAGCGCGGACGAGTTTGTCTGGTTTGCCCATTGGACTCCGCCACCAAGCCCCCAGAAACGATTCGCGACATTCTTCTACGCGGCACACACCACGATTGAACACGATATAAGCATCGATGATGGAGAGATCAAGGATCATGCCTGGATCCGCCCTGCCGATGCCCTGGCGCG
>JAYGEV010000057.1:0-2510 GCA_046582225.1 Pseudomonadales bacterium | reverse complement strand
ACGGCCTCTGCCTCCACCGCGGCACCCAGGGGAAGGTCGGCGACGCCCACGGCGGCGCGAGCCGGGTAGGGTGGGGAAAAGAACTCTTCCATGATCTGATTAACGGTCTGAAAGTTTGCCAGATCGGTCAGGTATAAATTGACCTTGACGAGATCGTCCAGCGAGCCGCCGGCGGCGCTGGCCACCGCGCTCAGATTCTTGAATATCTGGCGTACCTGATCGACGAAGTCCTCCGACACGAGTTCCATGGATTCGGGATCCAGGGCGATCTGCCCCGAAAGAAACACCAGCTCGCCGATCCGCACCGCCTGGGAATACGGTCCGATGGCGGCCGGCGCTGAATCTGTGCTGATGGTTGTCTTGCGCATGCAGTTAGGCGCTTACCCGGTTGATGCTCAATACTCGGGGGACTGCCCGCAACTTGCGTATGACGCGGGCCAGATTGTTGCGGTGATTGACAGAAATCGTGACGACGACGCTGGTCACCTCGGCGTTACGCTCCTCGACGTGGATATTCTCCACGCCGGCGTCGGCGGCGGTGATTGCGGCTGCCAACTCAGCAATGATTCCTTTCTTGCGGTTGACCTCGATGCGCAGCGTGGTCAGAAATTCGGCGTCGGGCGCACTCGCCCAGTGCGCCGGGATAATTTCCTTGGTACCACGGCGGCGGCGGATTTCCACCATGTTGGGACACGTCTCGATGTGAACAACGAATCCCTTGCCGGGGGTCATATGACCAACAATGGGATCGCCTGGCACGGCGCCGCAGCATCTACCGTAATTGATCACCAGACCTTCACCGCCGCGAATCGCGACCGGCCCGTCCGATTCAACCGGTACGCCCTGAAAATCAGGATCATCCACACTCAGCAGGCGTTGAGCCACAACGTAGGACATCAGGTCGCCGTTACCGATCCGAGCCAGCACCTCATCCAGGCGGCGTACGCCAAACTCTTTGAAAACCCGCCGCAGGCGACGAAAGTCCAGGTCGTTGATGCTCTTGTTAGCGTTTGCAAGAGAGCGATTGAGCAGCCGTCGGCCGAACGCAATACTGTCGGATTCCTGCTGCACCTTGAGT
The DNA here is from genome assembly GCA_046582225.1 of Pseudomonadales bacterium. Taxonomy (GTDB): domain Bacteria; phylum Pseudomonadota; class Gammaproteobacteria; order Pseudomonadales; family Azotimanducaceae; genus JAYGEV01. The sequence continues at coordinate 1,432 of JAYGEV010000057.1, read as the reverse complement.
GCCTGGCGGATGCCGGTGCGCGCCTTGCTGGAAACCACAAACGTCAACCAGTCCGGGTTCGGGCGGGCTCCTTCGGAGGTGATGATTTCCACGCTCTGGCCACTCTGAAGCTGTTGCGATAGTGGCGCCAGGTTGCGATCGATGCGGCAGGCCACGCAATGGTTGCCAATGTCTGTGTGTACCGCGTAAGCGAAATCTACCGGGCACGCGCCTCTGGGCAACTCCAGAATGTGGCCCTTGGGTGTGAACAGGTACACCTCGTCCGGAAACAGGTCTGTTTTCAGGCTCTCCACGAACTCCATCGGGTTTCCGGCACGTTGCTGCAGGTCCAGGAGGTCCTTTACCCACCGCCGGGCGCGCTGCTGGCTGGGCTGAAAATCATCCTTCTCTGTTTTGTAAAGCCAATGTCCGGCGATGCCGTTGTCGGCAACGGTCGCCATATCGTGCGTGCGTATCTGCACCTCGATCGGCACGCCGTGCATACCGAACAAGGTCGTGTGAAGCGACTGGTAGCCATTCAACTTCGGAATCGCAACATAGTCTTTGAATCGGCCAGCGACCGGTTTGTAAAGATTGTGCACAACACCCAGCGCGCGATAACAGTCATCCACCTGATCGACCAGCACCCGAAAACCGAACACGTCCATAATCTCGGAAAACGGTTTGTGCTGGTTTTTCATTTTGCGATAGATCGAATACGGGTGTTTCTCACGGCCAGCAACCGAGGCCTTTACCCCTTCCTGGTCAAAGGCGGTCTGCAACGACTTGCGGAGCTCTTCCACCAGCTCGTTGCGATTGCCGCGAGCGCTGCGTACCGCGCGCTCGATGCGATCGGCGCGCAGCGGGTACAGCGCGTGAAAGCCAAGCTCTTCGAATTCGAGCTTCATCGTGTGGATGCCCAGCCGGTTCGCGATCGGCGCGTAAAAATCCAATGTCTCCCGAGCGGTGCGCTGGCGTTGTTCGCGCGACATCACGCCGATCGTGCGCATGTTGTGCAGCCGATCGGCGAGCTTCACCACGATGACCCGAATGTCTTTGGCCATGGCCATGGCCATCTTCTGAAAATTTTCCGCCTGGGCTTCGGCGTGGGAGCGAAAGATCTTTTTCAGCTTGGAAACTCCGTCGACAATTTCGCCCACGGATTTGCCGAACCGTTGATCCAGCGCCTTGCGATCTACGCCGGTGTCCTCGATCACATCGTGGAGCAGCGCGGCCATGATTGTCTGGTGGTCCATGAGCATGCCGGCGAGGATGCTCGCCACCGCCAGCGGGTGCGAAATATAGGGGTGCCCGGTGCGGCGAAACTGGCCCTCATGGGCGTTGCACGCGTAAGCGTAGGCGCGTTCAACTCGTCGGACCTGGTTGGGGGTGAGGTAAGCGCTGAGGGATTCGGTCAGTGATTCGATTGTCGCTGGTGCGGCCACACCTTCCA
>JAYGEV010000592.1:0-3727 GCA_046582225.1 Pseudomonadales bacterium | reverse complement strand
AGCAGGCTGCCGATGCCGACCTGACGCACCAGATCTGCAGACGCCAATTGGCCATCGGCGTCTGCGAGGTTTCCGGTAATCCGCAGCCCGTCGTAGGGCGCGGGGTGATCTCGCTGTTCTTCAAGCTCCACGAGCAGCAGCAGGTACGGCGCAAACTCGCGAAAGACGGGTTGAATCGCATGGTGCACTTCGCCGTAGGAGTACAACGTGCCCCTTCCGGCAACGGCTTCCCAGGTACTGTGGGGACTTGCACACCACGGACAGGCGGTGGTGGGCGGGTAGCGTTTCAATCCACAGCTGGTGCACTGCTGCAGGCGCAGCTCGCCCTTACCGCACCATGTGTAGAACGCGAGGTTGTCCTGATCGAGGTCGTCGACGTGGACCGGCATGCCAAGATATTCGCCTTCCAGTGCCACGATCAGTCTCCTCTCGCCATGACCATCGCCGAGCCGGTTCCGGGGTGCGCCCAACCCAGATTCGCCGAGATCTCGCAATCCTTCACCTGGCGGCAGCCGCCTTCGGAATAGTCGTAGCTGTGCTGGCGACGCCCATCGGCGCCGATCGGGCAGGAATCATCGACGTCGTGGCGAAGCTGGCGAACGTTCTCGATCACCATGTTGATGCCGTGGGTGTAGCCCTCGCAGAGATGGCCACCGCTGGTATTGTTTGGCCTGGCACCGCCCAGGCGCGTGATGCCGGAACTAACGTAGTCGCCACCCTCGCCCTTTTTGCAGAAACCGTAGTCCTCCAGTTGCAACATGGTGGTGAACGTAAAGGCGTCGTAGGAGCCGGTAATGTCAACGTCTTCGGGCCCCAGTCCGGCGTTGGGCCACAATATCTCCTTGGCGTAGTGGCCAGCCACGGTGGAGATTGGGCCGGACTGATAGTGATTGTCGGCGCGCGGCTTGCTGCAGCGTCCGACCACCGATTGAATGACCGCCGGCGTGTGGCGGCAATCTCGTGCCCGATCGATGCCGGTGACGACCACAGCGGTGCCGTTGTCGGTTTCCACGCAACAGTCCAGCAGATGCAGAGGCTTAACGATCATGCGACTCGACAGCACATCATCCACGCTGACGCGTTTCTGGTAGTAGGCCTTGGGATTGTTCGAGGCGTGTTCGGAGTGGACGACCTTCACCATCGCCACCTGTTCGGGCGTGGTGCCGTAGTCATACATGTGGCGCATGAACGTCTGGCTGAACATCTGTCCTGCGCTCATCAACCCGTACGCTCTGCTGAACAGGCCCGACCCGGACAAGGGCGCCTTGGTGCCCCGGCCGCCGGTCCCACCGATACGTATCTGGCTGAACCCGTTCATCGCGCGAAAGACGACCACAGTCTTGCACATGCCGGCTTCGATGACGCCGATGGCGATACCGATCAGCGCCTCGGTGCTGGAGCCGCCGCCGTACACATCCATATAGAAGTTGAGCCGGATGCCGAGGTCGCCCGCGACGAATGTGGAGAACGTGGAATCGTTGTTGCTGTAGGACAGTATGCCGTCGACGTCTGAAGAGGTCAGGCCGGCGTCTTCAATCGCGGCTCGTACCGCGCGTGTCGCAAGCGTTCGGGTGGTGCAACCGGAGCCGCGAACATAGCCGGTTTCGCCCACGCCCACGATGGCGTACTTGCCGCGTAGATACTTTGGCGCTGATGCATCGATGTTTTCGCCCATTCCCCTTCCTTAAAAAGCGTCCGCATGGACCAGTGTTGTAGCATTTATTCAGCGACGGTAATACTGCCGATCCACTTCCTCGCGCATGCTGGCATCGCGCTGCGCGATCAATTCGGATTTCGCCCACCGAAGTATTCCGCTCAGCCCGAACCGCTCGCCCGGGCAGCTGGTGGCGTTGCCTCGCACCTGCCTGTGCCCGCCCACCTCAATATCCGGGTAGCGCTTTTTGAGTTGAAGCAGGAGGGTCTGTAGCCCGGAGACCTGCGCGGGCGTTGGTGGTGCCTGGTCAAGATCGCCGTTCAGCACGATGCCGATCGATTTTCGATGCGCGCCGGGGTCGGTTTCGGGCGTCTCAGGGGTGATGATGCCGGCGCGGTCGATCCGATAGTGGAACAACTCAGCGTCACAGGCGCCGTGATGCAGGATGGCGAATTTCAACTCGGATCCTTAAGCGATAGTATCGAGGCCTACTGCGCATGGAGCATTCGGGAAAAGTGGGCGGCATGCAACGAAAAATCATCGGGCTGAAATGCGGTTAGGGTTCAGCCTGCCAAACAACCAGGGCACGGAGCGGATCTCAGATCTCGCGAAGCTTGCCCGCGAGGCTGAACAGCTGGGCTATCACTCGGTCTGGGTGAGCGAGCACCTGTGGCATTCGAGCTACGTCGCACAGCGCCTGGGCTCTCGTGCGTATCACGAACCGCTGACTGTGCTGACCGCGGCTGCGCTTGCTACCAGTTCCATACGACTGGGCACTTCGGTGCTGGTGCTGCCATGGCACCACCCGGTTCGCCTCGCCAAGACCATCGCGTCGCTCGATGACCTGGCAGATGGTCGGGTGGACATGGGTGTGGGAGTTGCGATTACCGAAGATGAGTTCGCAAATCTGGGCGTTGACTTTCATACCCGTGGACGCCGCACCGACGATGCACTTGGGGCCATCAAGGCGCTGTGGACCATGGACATTCCCGAGTTCGACGGCGAGTTCTACAGTTTTTCAGGCATGCGTTTCGAACCTAAGCCGCGGCAGAAACCGCATCCGCCGATATTGATCGGCGGCGGCTCGTCGGCCGCTATTCGCCGGGTTGTCCGGTTTGGAGATGGCTGGCACGCACTGGGCCAGAGTCCGGAAACAATGAAGGTAGCGATGAGAAAACTTGCGGAGCAATGTGTCCAGGCCGGGCGTGATGTCGCCGATCTTCACATCAGCATTCGATGCGTTTTCGATTTGGTCGATGAGCCGTGGGATCGACCGGTGTGGCAACGTAAGACGCTGAAAGGCACCGCCGAGGAGATTGTTGCAACCATCGCCGCATTTGCTGAAGCGGGCGTGCACGAAATTGTTATCGACGCCAGCAGCACGGATATGCGAACCACCCGCAGCAGAATGCGGCGTGCCATCGAGTTGCTGGCTCACCCGGACATGCCGTCCGCTCGATAAGCCCGTTGATTCCCGAATTTGAATTGTCGTTTGACGCGGTTTGCGGGCCCGGCTAGCCTTCGTGTGAATTTTGACCTTGGAGCCTGGGGATGGAACTGCCTAAAGAGCAGCTGATTCGAATGTTCGAGCGGATGACGTGCATTCGCGAGTTCGACGAGCGTGCCGCGGTGCTGATGGAGCAGGCGCGGATTCCGGGCTCGGTGCACCTGTATTGCGGCGAGGAGGCGGTTGGAGTCGGTGTCTGCGAGGCGCTTCGCCCCGATGATTACATCACCTCCACCCATCGCGGGCATGGACATCTGATCGCCAAGGGTGGCGACCCCAAACTGATGTATGCAGAACTGTTTGCCAAATCCAACGGTTATAACCGTGGCAAAGGGGGATCCATGCATATTGCCGCGCTGGATCTTGGCATGATTGGCGCCAATGGCATCGTTGCGGCGGGTGTGCCGATTGCGCTGGGAGTTGCCTTCGCCAGCAACTATCAGGAGAACGGCCGCGTAACGGTGTGCTTTTTTGGCGATGGCGCTACCAATGAAGGCGCCTTTCACGAGGCGGTGAACATGGCCGCCATGCTCAAGGCGCCCGTGGTGTTCGTTTGCGAAAACAAC
>JAYGEV010000580.1:0-3049 GCA_046582225.1 Pseudomonadales bacterium | reverse complement strand
ATTGATTCCATGCTGAAGGCATATCTGCCTGAATCGCAGCGGATCGAGGCGGAGTAGGGCGCAGGCCAGTGGCAGAAGAGGCGTTCGAACCCGGAGGTGGTGACGATAAAGGCGGTGTAGCCGGTTGGATCATGACATTCGCCGATCTGATGTCGTTGCTGATGTGCTTTTTCGTTCTGCTGCTCTCGTTTTCGGAAATGGACGTATTGAAGTTCAAGCGTCTGGCCGGCTCAATGCGTTCGGCGTTCGGTGTTCAGCAGCAGTTTCGCGCCGACGATCCGCCCAAAGGAACCAGCATAATCGCCCAGGAATTTTCTCCGGGCCGACCTCGACCGACACCCCTGAACGAAATCGGGCAGAAAACCAGCGATGAATCGCGCAGCAGTCTGGAAGTTGCGTGTCAGGACATGGGTTCGAGCAATAGCGGGGAAAGCGGAGACGCGCAGAAACTGGTGATGGTGGACAAGATCAAGGACCTCATCGGCGACACCGAAGACGACGCAATCGAGTTGGCCACCGCGCTATCAAAGGAAATCGCGGCGGGCGTTCTGGAGGTGGAGACGGCCGGTCGCCGCATCATCGTTCGGGTAAAGGACCATGGCAGCTTCGAATCGGGCTCCGATGCGTTGTCTGGCAACTTCAAGCCCGTACTCCGGATCATTGCCGATGTGCTGGCCGAGACCGAGGGTGACATCGTCGTTGAAGGCCACTCCGACGATCTGCCGATTGCCACGGCACGGTTTCGCTCCAACTGGGCGCTCTCCAGCGTACGAGCGGTGAGCGTTCCCACGGGCTTTTGTCCGACACTCGTTTGAGCGAAAGCCGTTTCCAGATTGCGGGCTACGCGGACACCCGGCCGCTGGCGCCGAACACTACGCTCGCGGGCCGGGCTAAAAACCGGCGCGTAGAGGTCATCGTGCACCAGGGCCTGGATGAAGATATTCATCGCGAACTGGAAGTGCTGCGCGCCGAGAACCCGGCTGCGTTCGAGGCAGTGCGCAGGGAACTCATTCAACGCTTCGATCTGAGCCCCGACGAAATCTTCTAGCTGAATCCGGCTATCCGCTTGCCTGCTTCGAAGCGGCCTCGCTGAGCGACCATTGTGCGCTGCCCGCATCCAGCACGATCATTCCATCTGCCTGCAGGATCGAAAATTCCCCGCGGATTTCCCACGCATCCAGCGGTTGTCCACCCTCGCGCAACGCAGACGCCACATCGCCGGGCTGAAATGTCGATCGACCTTGCTCGACGAGTTCCTGAATCACCGCAAATACGGTCTTTGTCCGACGGCGCTCGTTGCTCAAGCCTTGTTCCTCTCCTTAGACGGTGGATCCCGGGGCGATTTGGGCGGCGATCTTTTACCAGAAATGCGGTATTGCCGCCAGCGTTTGCCTTCCTCATAGGCAGCAAGATGGGCATTGAGTTCAGCGCGCAGGCTGGTCTGGGTCTCATTCAGCAACTTTAGAGCCTCGTGCTGGGTGGTAACAGCCTGGGTGAAATTGCCCACCTCTGCGTATGCTGCGGCCAGGGTGTCCAGGAATGCGGCGCTGGGATTGGCGGTGATCGCCCGCTGCGCCAGAGTTAACGCCAGCTCACCATCACGCAGCGCGTCGTCGGGGTGGGTCGCGAGCATCCAGGCGTAGTCGTTCTGGGCAGTGGGATCATTCTGCGTGGCGGCCTGGGCCAGCCAGTCCATCGCCTCGGGAGTTTTATCCGACTGCTCGTTCCGCAGCAGCAGGCCCGCCAGGCGGAGCTGCGCAGGCAACAATTCTGCGCGGGCACCCAGCCGATACCAACGTTCTGCTTCGTCGAGATCAGGCTCGACGCCAAGGCCTGCCTCGTAGATGTGGCCCAGGCCCAGGTAGCTTCCGGGGATTTGTTGTGCCGCCGCCTGCTCGAACAGACTCCGTGCCTTCGCATAATCCGGGGATCCTGAATCGCCGGACAGATACAGATGTCCAAGGCTCACTCGACCGGCGCCCGAACCCGCATCGGCCGCTTGCGTAAACAGCCGCCGGGCGCGTTCCTTGTCCGGGTCCCCGAACTCGCCGTTCTGGTACATAAACGCGAGGCTGACCAGCGCGTCCACCGCGCCCGCCGCATGGGCCTTTTCGTACCAGCCCCTGGCCTGATCCGGGTCCGCCACTTCGGCGATTACTTCCCGAAAGCTGCGTGCCAGATACGTCATCGCGGCCACATGCCCTTGATCCGCCGCGCCTTTTAGCCAGCCCCGGGCGCTGTCCAGGTCGACATCTGTGCCACGACCCTCGAGTTGCGCGTATCCGACATGAAACTGGGCATCGACATGACCGCCGTGGGCCGCCTTAGAGAAGAATTGATAGGCAAGCTCATGGTTGCGGACGACTCCCAGACCGTGGGCGTGCAATCCGGCGAGTGCGGCCAGCGCTGCGGGATTGTCCGGGTTGAATTCCAGTGCTCGCGCGTAATCCTTGCGCGCAGAAACGTAAAAATTTTGCGCATAGAAGCTGTAACCGCGCAGGTAGTACGCCCGGGCGCGCTCGGCGGCCGACAAGCGGGGATCGATCAGCGCCGGTTCCAGATACGAACGCGCCAGGCTGTAGCCGCCTTCTTCGATCAGTGCGACGGCACGCACCACGTGGGCTTTCGAGTCGATGACAGGTGTGTTAGCGCTTACTTCTACGCTGGCCAGCAAAACCAGGGCTGTGAACAGCCGCAACCAGACAGAGCCGGAATGCGTTGTGCGTTCACCCATGGTCAGGAACCAATCTTCGAGACGTCACTCACTTATTATGCAATAACGATGTTTCTGGCGCGTGATACACTTCGCGCTACGCTGTAGGAGCGGTCTCCGACCGCGACGCAATCCGCGAAACGCAGACTGTGACCTTTTTGGGGGCGACTTGGCTTCGACGGGGGTAGCAGAGCTTGCGGTGCATGCCGAGAGGGTAGTGACTCTCGTTAAACAATCGCTGTAACTTATATAGTTGCCAACGACGAAAACTACGCACTAGCGGCCTAAAACCCGCTTACGTCGATAATCTTCTTCCTGCAGAGAGAAATCGACGGC
>JAYGEV010000512.1:0-5999 GCA_046582225.1 Pseudomonadales bacterium | reverse complement strand
TACACGCTGCCCCAAGATCAGGTACCGGTATACGAGACCGAAAGCCTGGCGCCGCAGGAAGTTGCGGAGCTGAAAGCTGAGATCACCGAGCTGTTGGACGCGCGCGGCGCGGTGCTGGTGGCGCACTTCTATGTCGACGGTCATATACAGGACCTGGCCGAAGAGACCGGTGGCTGCGTTTCTGACTCCCTGGAAATGGCGCGCTTTGGCCGTGACCATAGCGCGGACACTCTGGTGGTGGCGGGCGTTCGCTTCATGGGGGAGACCGGGAAAATCCTTTCGCCTCACAAGCGTGTTGTCATGCCGACGCTCGAAGCTGAGTGTTCACTGGATATCGGTTGTCCGCCAGATGAGTTCGAGGCTTTCTGTAAGGAGCATCCGGAGCGGACCATCGTCGTTTACGCGAACACCTCGGCAAGGGTGAAGGCGCTGTCGGACTGGGTGGTGACCAGTAGCGTTGCGCTGCCGATTATTGAATCGCTTGACGCAAAGGGAGAAAAGATTCTCTGGGCGCCAGACAAACATCTCGGCCATTACATTCAGACTCAGACCGGTGCCGACATGTTGTTGTGGAGCGGCGCGTGTGTTGTGCATGAGGAATTCAAAGCCAAAGCCCTGCTCAACCTGAAAAATCTTTACCCGGATGCCGGCGTGCTCGTACACCCGGAGTCGCCCTCGGACGTCATCGCCATCGCCGACGCGGTGGGCTCCACGAGCCACATCATCAAGTCGGCTCGCGAGTTACCCCACGACGTCTTTATCGTCGCGACGGATCGCGGGATTTTTCACAAGCTGCGCCAGCGCAACCCGGACAAGCGATTCATCGAAGCGCCGACGGCAGGCGACGGGGCGACCTGTCGCAGCTGCGCGCATTGTCCGTGGATGGCCATGAACGAACTATCGAGCCTGGCGGCGACGTTGCGCGATGAGTCGGCAATGGCGGACAGCGAGATCCACGTCGATTCGGAAATCGGTCGTCAGGCCATGGTCCCTCTCAAGCGTATGCTCGACTTCCAAACCTGAGCTTTAGGAGCGGGGGCCTCGCAACGCGGTTCTCAAGTCGGTGATGCGCTGGTCGAGGCGGGCATGTAGCTGGGTATCCTGCAGGCTGACCAGGCGCTGGGCGTATTCAAGATGCTGGATTGCCCTGCGATACGCGCCGTTCAGCGCGAAATACTCGGCTCTGGCTCGGTGCACGCCGACGATATTGCCGGCTTTGCCCGAAACTTCGGCCAGGTTGTACCACACGTCTACATCGTTGCTGTTCACAAGGCTTTGCCGCTCAAGCACCGCCGCCGCTTCGGCGTACTGCTGATTTTTTGACAACGCATCGCTGTACAGGGCGGCCAGCAGGGCGTTGTCCGGGTTGATCACAAGCTGATGGGAGAGCAATCGGATCGCCTGATCCAGCCGCTTGCCGGCTATGAGCAGCTCCGCGTAGGTGGCGATATACAGGATCTTCTGGGGGTCGCTGGAGAACAACGCATCGCCCGCCACGATTGCGCTGGTATGTTTGCCTGCGCGGCTGTGTGCGAGTGCAAGTCCGTAGCGTGCGGCCACGGACTCCGGGTCATCGCGGACCGCCTTTTCAAACAGTGCGACCGCGTCGGTCACACTGTCGGAGTATTCGATCTGAGCCCGGGCGCGCATCAGCGCATAGTCTGTGGAATCGACGTACGAACGCTTCTTGAACCCGCGGGCCTGGGTTCTGGCGTCAGCAATCCGGGTGTCGCTCAACGGGTGCGTCAGCATGAACTCGGGCGGGGTACGGGAAAATCGATGGATACGCTGCATGCGGCCGAACATGCGAGCCATCGCGTCCGGGTCCATTCCGGCGCGGACCAGGGTGTTCAAGCCGATGCGATCCGCTTCCTGTTCCCGGCCCCGGCTGTAGCGCAGCTGACTGGACTGGGCGGCGGCCTGAGAGGCAGAGATCGCCGCGATTGCAGCATCCCCGCCACCCATGGCGCCAATCATGATCGCGGCCACCAGCGATGCCAGCGTGGGCAATACCTGCGACCGGGATGCTTCCACCCCGCGGGCAAAGTGACGCTGGCTCAAATGCGCGAGTTCGTGGGCCATCACCGAGGAGTACTCGTGAACGTCCTCAGCGTAGAGCATCAGGCCGAGATTGACTCCTACCACCCCTCCAGGCGCTGCGAACGCGTTGATCTGATCGTTGTCAATCAGCACCACGGCCAGCAGATTTTCTTTGACCTGGGAATGCTGCGCGAGCTGGGCCAGTTGCCCGCTTACATAGTATTTGAGAATAGGGTCGCTGATGGTCGGCAGCTGGGCGTGAATCTGTTTCAGAAACCCTTCGCCGATCTGGCGCTCGAACTCGGGTGAGATCAAGCTGGAAGACGCGTCCCCAAGGACCGGGAGATCCGCACTGACGTCCGCTGCGGTCGGTTGAGCGAACAGCATTGCCAGGCCAACAAGGGCCGTGACGATTGCTGCCGTGGCGCCTGCTGCCCGCATGGATACTGCGCAGATCATGGATTTCATCATACTTTATGGACGCCCGGTCGCCAGAAAAAGTTCAAAAGCCTTATGATAAAGGCCCCTTTGCGCGGGGTGTGTGGGCTGGATGTACGGGCTGGAGAAACCATGACGGAACCGGTGTTGCTGGATGTTAAGGGCCTTGATTGTCCGATGCCGCTGCTAAAGGCGAAAAAAGCGCTCAACGAAATGGATCCAAAGTCGCTGCTCAAGGTACTGGCCACCGATCCGGGTTCGGTGAAAGATTTCGAAGTCTTCTCGCGCCAGAGCGGCAACGCGCTGCTCGAGTCCCGGCTGGAAGGCGACACTTATATCTACGTGCTGCGAAAGAAATCTCCCTGATGCGTTTTCTGGAAGTAATCGGTGGGTGGATAAATCGCCACTTCTCCAATGAAGAAGCCATCTATCTGGTGGTTCTGCTCGTCGCTGTGTTTGTGTTGCTTTTTACCCTTGGGGGAGTGCTGGCACCCGTTCTGATCGGACTCGTATTCGCATTTTTGCTTCAAGGTATGGTTAAGAAGCTGGTGGACTTCAGCGTGTCTGAGAAAGTGGCGGTATACGGTGCCTTCATCGTGTTCCTTGGCGCCGCCATTGCTTTGGTGCTGTTCCTCGTACCACTGGTATGGCAGCAATCGCGCGCCCTGATCGTCGGTTTGCCGGGCGGCATCGTTCAGGTGCAGGCCGTTCTGCGTGACCTCAGTGCGTCAACGCCGGCAGGGTTCTTCACCCCCGATCAGGTCGATCAATGGCTCGGTGCGCTCACAGCCGAGGCCGCGAACTTCAGCCGTACCCTGTTGAACACATTGCTGGTTCAGGTTCCTTCTGTGGTGGCGTTGTTGTTGTACATGGTGATCGTGCCGTTCTCGGTGTTCTTTTTCCTGAAGGACCGTAATCAGCTCATAGAATGGTTTCTTTCGCTGTTGCCCAGCGAGCGCCCGCTGCTCACTGAGGTGGGAGACGAGATGAATGTTCAGCTCTCGAACTATGTCCGCGGCAAGTTCATTGAGATTCTGATCGTGGGATTCACGACTTTCGTTACCTTTACCCTGTTCGGGCTCAACTACGCTGCGCTGCTGGCGGTGTTGGTGGGGTTGTCGGTGCTCATCCCGTTTATCGGCGCTGCAGTGGTGACGCTTCCGGTAGCGCTGGTCGCCATCGTGCAGTTTGGCTGGACCCTGCCGCTAACCGGCGTACTGGGCGCATACCTGATCATTCAGTTCCTTGATGGAAACTTTCTGGTGCCGCTGTTGTTTTCCACCGCGTTGAACCTGCACCCTATTACGATTGTCTCAGCGGTACTGGCTTTTGGTGGGTTGTGGGGTATCTGGGGAGTGCTGTTTGCAATCCCGTTGGCCACGCTGATAAAGGCGATCTACAACGCGTGGCCCACACAGGAGGATGCAGGCGATGACACGGTTGAGGCGCGGTGAACTTGTGAAGGCGCGGTCCGCCGAAGTACCATTGCGCGGTTTTTTCAAGCTGGCGGAAAAAGAAGGATATGTTCAGCGGTAGTATTGTTGCGCTGATTACTCCGATGCTCGCCTCGTCCGAGGTCGACTGGGATGCGCTTGAACGTCTGATCGGGTGGCACCTCGACCAGGGTACGGAGGCGATCGTGCCGGTGGGTACCACGGGTGAGTCGGCAACGCTGACCGTGCCTGAACATCTCGAAGTGATCAGTCGCACGGTTGGCGTTGTGGCGGGTCAGATTCCGGTGATTGCCGGCACTGGCGCCAACGCCACTGCGGAGGCCATTCACCTGACCCGCGAAGCCAAGGAACGTGGCGCGGATGCGAGCCTGTCGGTAACTCCTTACTACAATCGCCCCACCCAGGAAGGCCTGTATCAACACTATAGGGCCATCGCCGAAGCGGTAGATCTGCCGATCGTTCTGTATAACGTGCCGCCGCGAACGGCTTGCGACATGCAGGCAGACACTGTGGCTCGGCTCGCCCCATTGGAGAACATCGTTGGAATCAAGGAGGCTTGTGGCGACCCCGAGCGGGTCCTGCAGATCCGCAATCAGGTCGCTGACGACTTCTTTGTCCTTTCCGGAGAAGATGCGCAAACGTTGCAGATGTTCGAATTCGGTGCGGCTGGATGTATATCGGTGACCGCCAACGTATTGCCAAAGATGATGGCAGAGTTCTGTAACGCTTACCGTTCGGCGGATTATGCTGCAGCAAAGGCGCTGGACGATCGTTTGCAGCCCATTCACGATATTCTGTTTGTCGAGCCCAGCCCGCAACCGGCGAAGTGGGCACTTTTCGAGATGGGAATGGTGGATCGAGGCATCCGTCTACCTCTGCTGGAACTGACCGAGCCTAATCGCACAGAGCTGGTGTCTCGTCTGAAAGCGATTGGGGCCATATAGATGCGCTTGTCGTTCGTCTTCTTGTTTCTCCTGTGCGGCGGTTGCTCCTGGTTCAACGACGATAAGGGAATCTTCGTCAACAAAAACGATGATTATCTCGATGCGCAGGGGCGATCCGGACTCGTCGTTCCCGGTGATCTAAACCCGGAACGGGTACGGGATCCTTTTCCCATTCCGCCCACGCCGGAACAGATGAATCCCCAATTCTATCCGAAGCGCCCGCCCCAGCCCGATGCGATATACGCCAACGACACCCGCGACGAAGTTCGAATTCAACGTCTTGGCGATCGTAGCTGGCTGGCCATCCCGGAAAGCCCGAACATCGTCTGGCCAAAGATTAAGCAGTTCCTCGCGGAAAACGCGATCCCGGTCGCTGCGGAATCGAGCCCGGATGGACGCATCGATACCGGCTGGCTGACCATCACCAACGAACAGTATCGAGATGTCATCCGGCTCCTGATACGCGATGGACGCGACAAAACAAAGATTGCCTCCGGCCGTGACCGATTGCGAATTCGGGTGGAGCAAGGCATGCGCGAAGACACCTCTGAAGTTCACGTGCGACACGAGAACGACAGCATGGGGTTGCCTGGGCCAGATTTGCTCGTTGATCTCAATACGGTCGAGTCGAAGATCCTGGATATTGAAACTGACATGCTCAACGCGCTCGGTGGATTCATTGCGGCCAAGGTGTCCGAGCAGACCTACACGATGGTGGCCCAGAAGATTTCTTTGGGCGCGAAATCTCTCATCACCCGAGATGAGCAGGGTGCGCCGACCCTGCTGCTGTTCCTCGATCAGGATCGCGCCTGGGCCGCCCTTGGCCAGGCCCTGGATCGTGCCGAGATGAATGTAACGGATCAAGACCGCTCCGAAGGCCTGTACTACGTCAACGTTACTGAATCCTTTCTCGCCGGCGAGCAGAAGAAGGGCTTTTTCGGAAGAATGTTCTCCTTTGGTAGGGGCGGAAGCGGGGAGGACCTGCAGATACACCTGCAGCGCGACGACGCACGAACATTCGCCGTCTCGATCCTGAATGACCAGGCAGAGCCGGCGAATCGTGACCTCAGTCAACAGTTGTTGATCATGATCCGCGAGTTTGCCAGTTGACGGCGTTCGCCTC
>JAYGEV010000392.1:0-4457 GCA_046582225.1 Pseudomonadales bacterium | reverse complement strand
TCGATTGCTGAGCCGGAAGATGTGCGTGTCCACTGCGATCGTCGGGTGACCAAATGCGGTGTTCAGTACCACGTTAGCGGTTTTGCGGCCCACGCCCGGGAGCGCCTCCAGAGCTGCTCGATCTTCCGGAACGATCTGATTGTGTCTGGCGATCAATATGTCGCACGTCTTGATGATGTTCGCGGCCTTGGTGTTGTACAGGCCGATGCTCTGGATGAATTTCTTCAACCTCGCAAGCCCCAACCCTCGAATCGCATCGGGCGTGTTTGCGATCTTGAACAGCGGACCGGTCGCCTTGTTCACGCTGACGTCGGTGGCCTGGGCTGAGAGGATCACCGAGATCAGGAGTTCGAAGGGCGTTCGATAGTCGAGTTCCGTGGTTGGTTTGGGGTTGCTGGCCTGGAGTCGTGTGAAGATTTCGTGGCGTTTGGTCTTGTTCATTGGTGTGTCTCAGCGTGAGTTGGATCGTCGCTGGGGTCGCCTGCGCGTCTGAACAGCGCGTTGGCACAACCGAGCAGCAAACCCGCGATGATGAAGGCGCCCGGGGGCAGGCTTGCGAGCAACAACCCCTGTGTATTGGGTGCTACGCTCCACTCCCAGCCGTGGGTGCCTGGGAAGAGCAGTTCCATGCCCGCGAAAAGCGTTCCCTTGCCGATCAGCTCTCGTGCCGCGCCCATGACGATCAACGCGATGGCGAAACCTGCCGCAGTACCGGCTGCATCGAGCAGGGCGCGCGTCGGAGATTGTCTGCTCGCAAATGCCTCGACGCGACCGAGAATCATGCAGTTCGTCACGATGATCTGGACGAACAACGCGATGCGCAGATACATCTCGAACGCGAACGCCTGCATCAGCAACACCGAGCAGGTGGTGAATGTGGCGATGATGAGCACGAAGCAGGGAAGGCGGGCATATCCTGGTATCCATCGACGGATGCTGCTGATGCAGACATTCGTGCCGAGCAGGACGAAGGTGCTGGCAAGGGCGAGTGCGAGCGCATTGACCACGCTCGTGCTCACGGCGAGCAGCGGGCACAGGCCCAACAGTTGCGCCCAGGCAGGATTGCGTTCCAGCATCGCCCGGCTGAAGGTGGCGGCGTTGCTCATGGGCTGCAGTCTCCCGGGGCCGCGGAGTGATTCTGAGCGTGGGTGAAAGCCTCGAGTACACCTTTAAGTACCGCTTTGCTCGTTATCGTCGCGCCGGTGATCGTGTCGGCCGAATCAAGCTCAGCGCGGTTTCGACCGGAGAGCTCGAGCAGCCAGCCCTGATCCGGTCGGTGGAGAAAGTCCGCAAGCCCCGGTGTTTCGCTGTGGCTGACGATACGCAATCCCCGCAAGCTGTGTTGTTCCGGCTCGACGGTCACCGCGACCAGCAACGAGATGGAACCACCGTAACCGGCGACCCTGGCCCGCGCGAGCAGTGACTGGTTACAAAGATTCCACACATCTCCCGTCCAGGTGGTCTCGGCTGGTGGGACGGTGCCGGCGAGTTCGGTAATGAGGCGCGCGCTGCGTTCGTGGATATTCAGTTTGATGCGAGTGTCGGTCAGCGCCTGTGTCAGCGCCAGCAGACCCGCACAAACGCCTGCGATCACCGCAACAGACAGCGACGACCTAAGCATCCGCGCGCACCTCTACCACAGCGAGCCTTCTATCGAGATAGGGCGACACTGCGTTCCCCAACAGCACCGCGAATGCGGCGCCGTCGGGATAGTTGCCAAGGCTGCGAACCACGAAGATCACGGCACCGATCAATATTGCGTAGGCAAACTGACCCTTGGCTGATGCCGGGTGAGACACCGGATCGGTCGCAAAGAAGAAAGCGGTCAGCATGGTGGCGCCGCTCAGCCAGTGGTAGCTTGGCGAGCCCCAGCTTGTCTGGCTGCCGTTGTCGTAGCCGAGCGCGGCCAGCACGCCGATCGTGGCGAGAATCGTCAGCGGGATTCGCCATGCGGCCAGACGTCCCAACAGCAATCCCAGGCCGCCGATCAGGTAGCCGAAATTTATCCATTCCCACCCGTAGCCGCCGAACGTGCCGAAACCGCCACTGGCCGTCCAGGCTTCGGCTACGGTTGCTCCCTCGCGATACTTCAGGCTGACCAGGGCTGTTGCGTTGGTGACGCCGTCCAGCGGAATGGGCCAGTCGGCCAACGCGCTGGGAAACGAGACCAGGACCACGGCGTAGCCGACCACCGCAGGGTTGAAGAGGTTGTTGCCGAGTCCACCGTACAGGTGCTTGGCAAGGATCACGGCAGCTGCGATGGCGACCCCGAGTACCGGGAAGGGAACCTGCGGTGGCAGTGCCAGCACCAACAGTACGCAGGTCACCAGCGTGCTGCAGTCCGTGATCGCGGCGAGCACTGCGCGTCGTTGCAGACCCAGGCACAAAGCTTCCAGGGCCAGCCCGAACGAGACCGCCGCCACCATATTGGTGAGATATCCGGTTCCGTAGAAATACACCGAGATGCCGGCTCCTGGCAGCAATGCCAACAGCACCAGCGCCATGATGCGGCGAGTGTTCATTGTTGCCAGGTACGCTGAGCGCGAGCCGCAATGCGATCCTTGCGTCGCTCAGTCTGGCCCTCGGAGCGAACTTCGAGCCGGGCTTGGCGATGGACAAACCGGCCTCGAGCCGCGGCGGCTTCGCGCTCGGCCAACGCGCGCTCGGCCAGAGTCTGTCGGCCGTGCTGGAATTGTTCGACCAGATTGATGTTGCTTGGACAGACCTGGTTGCACAGACCGCACTCGATGCACCGCGAAAGTGCGTTGGCAGTAGCGTCATTCGGATGATTGTCGCCGCGACCGAACCAGAGCATTTCCTGTGGTTGCAGCGATACCGGGCACGCGTCCTGGCAGAGACCGCAACGGATACATGCCATGGCTGGCTGATCGGGCCACCTGGGCTGATGTGGAATCGTTGCGTCCGGCGTCACCTGGATCGCGACGAGTTCGATGCAGTCCACCGGACACGGGGTAAGGCAAAGCTCGCAACCGGTGCACGCGGATTCAATCACCGTATGCATGAACTGCGGTGCGCCGACGATCGCATCGGCGGGACATGCCTGGACGCACAAATAGCAACCGATGCATCGGTCTTCGTCGATCACGGCCTTGCCGGGCCGGAGGGTGGCCGGGAGTTGGCCGGAGTGTTGCTCGGGCACGCCGAGAAGTTGTGACAATGCCCGCTGTGTGTCCGCGCCGCCAGGCGGACACAGGTTGATGGCGGCTCCGTTGGCAATGGCTTCGGCATAGGGGCGGCAGCCCGGGTAGCCGCACTGGGCGCACTGGGTCTGTGGCAACAGCGTCTCAATTGCGTCGATGAGGGTGTGGGAATCGGCGCGGTAGTGGTGGGCGGCCCAGCCGAGCACCAGCCCCAGTCCGCTGACCAGCGCCACGACTACTGCCACGGTCAGCATCTAATCCCCCAGCCCCGCGAAGCCCAGAAACGCAAGCGACAGGATGCCGGCGCTGATCAAGGTGATGGGCGCGCCGCGAAACGGCTGTGGCACATCGGCATGTTCCAGTCGTTCTCGCAATGCCGCGAAAACGCAGAGCACCAGCGTAAAGCCGAGCGCCGCGCCAATGCTGTAAGCGAGCGTTTGCACGAAACTCAATGATTGGCTCAGCGCCAGCAGTGCCACCCCGAGCACCGCACAATTCGTCGTGATAAGTGGCAGGTAGATTCCGAGCACCTGGTGCAGCAGCGGGCTGACGCTGCGCAGGAAAACTTCGGTGAACTGCACGACCGCGGCGATGATTACGATGAAGACGATGATGTTGAGGTAGGTAAGCCCCAATGGCAGCAGCAGCCAGTGGTAGGCCAGATGGCTCAGGCTCGCGGCCAGCGTGAGCACAAAGGTGGTGGCGAAGCCCATCGCCACTGCGGCGTCGTAGTTGCCTGACACGCCAACGAACGGACACAGGCCCAGAAACTGGGCCAGCACGAAGTTGTTGACCAGCAGCGCCCCGATGAGAATGAGAGCGAGCTCCTCCATGGCTCGTCAGCGCACGATCATTCCCGGTTCCGCACCAGAATCCGGACTCAACAGGAAGATGTTTTCATTGCCGGGGCCCGCCGCGAGCACCATGCCCTCGGAGATCCCGAAGCGCATTTTTCGTGGCGCGAGGTTTGCAACGACCACGCAGAGCCGCCCCACCAGGGAGGCAGGCTCGTAGGCGGTTTTGATGCCCGCAAATACCTGGCGCTGGCTGTCGCCCAGGTTGAGAGTGAGTTGCAGGAGCTTGTCAGCGCCGTCGACCGGATCGGCCGCGATAATTTTCGCGACCCTGAGATCGATCTTCGCAAAGTCGTCGATGCTGATTTGGTCGGAATCCACGCTGACGGAGTCATCTGCTCCGGATTGCGTTTCCTTGCTTGCGTCCACGACCTTGTCTAAATCCTTCTTCTCCATACGCGTAAACAGCGGTTTGAAGACGTCTACCTGGTGATCGAGCAAC
>JAYGEV010000373.1:0-2678 GCA_046582225.1 Pseudomonadales bacterium | reverse complement strand
TTTTTTTCAGCAAGGCGGTGCGGCCGCTTGCATCGACCACCCAGCGGCAGTCGACCCAGTTATGCCCCGTGCTCAGCTTGAGCTGCACGCGGTGGTCGCGACCCTCCGGACCGAGTTCAATCTTCCCCACCGGGCAGCGGTCGGCAAAGTGGATGCCTGCCTGGCGGGCGCGTCTGGCCAATTCGTTCTCGAAGCTTCCGCGATCAATCTGGAAACTTGGGACATCGAGGTAGTGGCTTGGTCCGCATTCGAGCCGCGCCGCGATGTCGACGTTTTCCCCATGTTGCATGAAGAAGCGAAGGCCGAATTTGGGAAGTTGGTTGTCGAGGAGGTCGCTGAGGCCGAGCGTCTTCGTGAAGTAGTGACTTGCGACCTCTACCGAAGATTCACCGACCTTGTGTGCAGCCTCGGGTGCCGGATGCTCGGTCTTCTCCGCGACGAGCACGCGAATGCCCGGATGTGCGCGTTCGAGCTGGATGGCCAGACACAGCCCGGACAAGCCTCCACCCGCGATGACGACATCATATTGCGGTTGGATCTTCACGATTGGGTATCACTTGAGCGTCTGAAACGAATCAAGCCAAGCCTCCATCCACCGAGATCACCTGACCGGTGATGTAGTCGGCATCGCTGGAGAACAGAAATCCGACGACCCCAGCGACTTCATCGGGCCGCCCGAGTCGCTGCATCGGAATGAGTCGCGAGGTCAATTCCTCGGGAAGGCCTGCGGTCATCTCTGTTTCGATCAAGCCCGGCGCAACACTATTGACGGTGATTTTACGCTTGGCTAGCTCGATGGCGAGTGAGCGCGTCGCGCCGATCAATCCGGCCTTGGACGCGCTGTAGTTTACCTGCCCGCGGTTCCCCCGGACCCCCGATGTCGACGCGATGGTGACGATTCGTCCCCCGTGATGGGCGCGCACCATCGGCATCAGCGCGGGGTGGACAACGTTGTAGAACCCGCCGAGGTTAGTGTCGATCACGCGGTCCCAGGCCTCGCCACCCATGGCCGGAAAGGCACTGTCGGCATGGATCCCGGCATTGCATACGATGCCGAAGTAGCTTCCGCGAGCCGCAATGTCGCTGGTAATAGCCTCCCGAGAGGCTTCGCGGTCAGCGACATCAAAGGGCAACAGGCTCGCTTCGCCACCTGCATCGCGAACGATTGCGACGGTCTTCTCCGCCTCTTCTCGGCGCTCGCGATAGTTGAGTACGACGACCAGGCCCTGGGCTGCGAGCTTCACCGCGATGGCCCGCCCGATGCCACGGCTCGCACCAGTAATCAGGGCCCTTGCACTCACGATGGGTCTCCTGCGGTCTGGAGTTGTGTTGGCCCTCGCCGCGCGTAAAGGGCGAAAGTCGGCGTCGGACGTTACTCCCAGGATGATACCGACCCACAAGAGGTGCACCACGGTGTTGCATGGCGAGGCGCAGCACCGGGGGAGCGAGCTTCGGATGGGGTCTTCGGTGTCACCCAATGATGTAGTATTGCCAGCTCGGACGTGACGACGGTATGCGTTGAATAACGGTCGGTCGGTTGTGTGTGATCCGAACTCGGTCCGGTGCGAGGCCTCGAGCTACCATGAGAGTTGCATTCATCTCGGGCAACCGGGAGAACCTCCCGGATCCGGTCATTCCGCTGGGGCTTCTTTGTGTAGTCGCGAGCGTCCCGGAGCGCCATACCAGGATCACGCTCGATCTCTGCTTCGAGGAGGACCCGCTCAAGGTCCTCGGCGATGCGCTGGTTTCCTTTGCGCCGGACGTTGTCGCGCTCGGTATGCGGAACCTTCAGAGCGCCGACTACAGCGGTAGTGCGGATACGATTGGCTACTACGCGGGCCTGCTGGCCGCGATTCGAAGGGCTTGCGGTGCACCGGTGGTGATGGGTGGCAGCGGCTTCAGCGTGATGCCCGTGGAGTTAATGGAGCGCTTGAAGCCCGACTTCGGGATCGCAGGGGAGGCCGAGCGATCGTTTCCGGCTCTTCTCGACGTCTTGGAGCGAGGCGGTAGCTTCGAGACCGTCCCGGGCTTGCACCGCTTCGACGGTGATGTGTTGGTCTCGAATGCACCGGCTGCAGGCTTCCTGGACATGGACACGTTGAAACCACCGGATCGTTCCCTCGTCGACCCTCGCCACTACGAGCAGGTGGGAATCGACTCCTTGCAGACCAAGCGTGGTTGTCCGCTTCTCTGTGAGTACTGCACCTATCCCATCATCGAAGGTCGCGTGGGCAGACTGCGCGCTCCGGAAGCCGTGGTTGACGAAATGATTTCGATTGGCGAGCTGCATCCTGCTGTCACCCACGTCTTCATCGTCGACTCCGTGTTCAACTTGCCGCGTAGTCACGCCAAGGCCGTATGTCGGGAGATGATCGATCGGAAGTCTTCAATCCCCTGGACCTGCTACGCGAACCCGCTGGGATTTGACGCCGAACTCGCCGAGTTGATGTTCGAGGCGGGTTGTGCGGGCATGGAGGTCGGCTCCGATTCCGGTTCCGACCGGATCCTGAAAAAGCTTCGCAAGGGATTCACCACGGCACAGATCCGCGATTTCAATCGCCTCGCGCGTCAGGCGGAGCTTCCCGACTGTCACACCTTTCTTCTGGGCACACCGGGCGAGACGATGGATGACGTCCTTCGCACCATCGACTTCATCGTGGACCTCAATCCCTTTGGCG
>JAYGEV010000237.1:0-1538 GCA_046582225.1 Pseudomonadales bacterium | reverse complement strand
ACGCGATTGCGCTCCTTTGCGGGCGACTGTATCGGCAACCATCGCATCGGTGGCGGTTTATTGTCTAGCCCGGCGTTCATCCGCTAAGCTCAGCGCATGCCCAAACCGTGCCCCGAATCCGATCGCTTGAGATTCCGCGAGATGAATCATGGCGATCTTGATGATCTGTATCGAATGTTTGCAGATGCTGACGCGCGGCGTTTCTATCCCGCAATGGTCGAGATCGATCAGGTGCGCGGCTGGATCGACTGGAATCTTCGCAACTACAGCGAACACGGATTTGGCCTGTGGGTCCTGATTGCCAGGCAAACCGGGAAGTTTCTGGGTGATTGCGGGTTGACCTATCAGACCATCGACGACGTGAGGGAGCTCGAGATCGGTTATCACCTCGAAGCATCGCAACGCGGAAATGGTTATGCGCTGGAAGCGGCTCGCGCGTCGCTCAAATATGGTTTTGAGCAGACTGAAGCTGACGTGATTTATTCGATCGTCGCCCCGGCAAACGACGCTTCAATTCGAGTCGCGCAGCGCCTCCATCTAAACCGGAACGCGTTCATCAACGAGAAGGGACTGCACAGGTTGTCGTTCAGCACCTTGAGATCGGAGGCCTAGCCGGTGCAGGGTCAAAAAATGCGTGAAATCTTCGCCGATGTGCATTCGGACCTGCCTCGACAAGGACCAGGAAATCGGGCCAGCACCGAGCGCGCTCTGGCGATGGCTGGAGCGCTGCCGGCCGATGTCCGCATTCTGGACATTGCCTGCGGTCCGGGCATGCAGACACTGGATCTTGCGGATCTGTTGCCGAAGGCAACGATCGTTGCCGTTGACATGCGAAGCGATTTTGCCGACGAAGGTCGTCGTCGTGCGGCAGAGCGCGGGGTGAGTGATCGCGTGGAGTTTGCCCAGGGTGATATGCGCGCGCTCGCCTTTCCGCCGGCAAGTTTCGATCTCATCTGGTGCGAGGGCGCGGCCTACATCATGGGTGTCGAGAACGCGTTGGGATCGTGGCGGAAGCTGTTGAGTCCTGGCGGTCGAATTGCTCTTTCCGACGCGGTCTGGTTACGTGACGGCGCGCCGCGTCATCTGCAGGACTGGTGGGCAGAAGGTTACCCCGACATGCGGGACGTGGAAGGCCGTCGCGATCTCGTGCGCGCCTGTGGTTACCAGTGGTTGGGAGATTTCGTGCTCCCGGTCGAGGCATGGTGGGAGCACTACTACAACCCGATGGCCGACAGGCTCAATAGACTGGAATTGAAGTATGCGGGAGATTCTGAAGCGAAGTCCGTGTTGCAGGGATGTCGGCACGAGATCGCCAACTATCGGGCTCATGCCGCCTGGTACGGATACGTTTTCCTGGTCATGAAAGCCTGACGGTCAGCGCTCGGCTAGCCGGTCGCGGCACGGGTGCGAAGTGCGAACCCGCGCGCTAGACTCCGGATACTGATCAACGGTCCGCCGCCATGTTTCGTCAGCTGATTGACCCGGTCTCATCCACCTATACCTATCTGCTTGGGTGCGACGACTCCCGTGAAGCGGTC
>JAYGEV010000153.1:0-4967 GCA_046582225.1 Pseudomonadales bacterium | reverse complement strand
ACGAGATCGACAAGGTGGCCAAACGCGGCGAGACCATGGGTGCGGACGTATCCCGTGAGGGCGTGCAACGCGATCTGCTACCACTCATCGAAGGCTGCACGGTGTCTACAAAATACGGCATGGTGCGTACCGATCACGTACTGTTCATCGCTTCGGGCGCATTCCACCTGGTAAAACCGTCAGATCTGATTCCAGAACTCCAGGGGCGCCTGCCGATCCGGGTCGAGCTGGCAGCTTTGTCCTCCGAGGATTTCAAACGAATCCTCATCGAGCCGGACGCCTCGCTGACTGAGCAGTACACGGCGCTGATGGCCACCGAAGGACTTAAACTCGAATTCAGCGATGAAGCGCTGGATCGCATCGCCGATATCGCCTGGCAGGTGAACGAGGGCACCGAAAACATCGGCGCACGGCGCCTGCACACGGTTATGGAACGCTTGCTTGAAGAGGTATCGTTCAAGGCATCCGAACGTTCCGGTGCGCACGTCTGTATCGACGCTGCATACGTCGATGAGCACCTTGCCGAGCTTGCCCGTGATCAGGATCTGTCGCGCTACATCCTGTAACCTGTGGCTCCATGAATCGCTCGATCGCGCGTCCTAAAGAAATTACCTATCACAAACGCTCGAAAGTACTGGAGCTGGCTTTCGCTGAAACGAACCTGGAGATTCCCGCCGAACTGCTCCGCGTGTACTCCCCTTCGGCGGAAGTCCGTGGCCACAGCGCCGATGAGCGCAAGCTGCAAACCGGCAAAAAGCACATATCGATCTCGAGCATCGAGCCGGTCGGAAACTACGCGATTCGCATCGTCTTCGACGATGGTCACGATACCGGCCTGTTCGGCTGGGAGTTTCTCCTCGACCTTGGCGAAAACACCGAGCGCTACTGGCAGGAATACCTCAACGACATCAAAGCCGCCAACGCCTCCCGGCTACCCACCATTCCAGTCGGTCAGTGGACACCTTCCAAGACCAGCACCGCTGATCGTGACACAACCGGCGGTAACGAGGGCCCCAGGCACGATCAGTAGCCGTTACACCGGCACCATGTTAGGGCGTAAACTCCTTATTCCCGCACTCGAATCATGTCCATGAGCGACCGTAGTTCGGTAGATTTCGGCCAGCGCAAAGTCTCCCCGGAACAGAAGACGCGCCTGGTGGGCGGCGTATTCGCCAGCGTCGCCGAGCGCTACGACGTCATGAACGACCTGATGTCGTTTGGCACCCATCGTCTGTTCAAACGTATGACCGTGGAAATGTCCGGCGTACGAGCCGGGATGAAGGTTCTCGATCTGGCAGGAGGAACCGGCGATGTGTCGGCACTGTTCGCCTCGGTAGTCGGCAACGCCGGCAGCGTGGTACTGGCGGATATCAACCCGGCTATGATGGCAGTTGGCCGAGACCGGTTACTCAACCGAGGCCACGCCCAGGTACGCTTTTGTCGAACTGCCGCGGAACATCTGCCGTTTGCGGACCACAGCTTTGATTGCGCATGCATCGCATTCGGTCTGCGAAACTTTACCGACAAGCAGCAGGCGATCGAGGAACTGAATCGAATACTGGTTCCGGGCGGCGTACTGCTGGTTCTGGAATTCTCCAAACCCGAAAACCGCCTGCTGCGGACCGCGTACGGCGCGTTTCAGGCAATGTGGCCAGGGATTGGAAAGCTCGTGGTGGGTGACGCTGCCAGCTATCGCTACCTGGTCGAATCCATCCGCGTACATCCGTCTCAAAAAGCACTGAAGCTCATGCTCGAAGATGGCGGGTTTCAAAACGTCGAATACCATAACCTGGCCGGCGGTATTGCGACCATTCATCGTGGGGTTACCCCGTGACCGCAGCGCCTCCTTACCCATCCAGGTTGGAGTCATTGCTCACCGAATTTACTAACACATTGGCCAACGCGAGCTTGCAGCTCGACCCGTTATCCGAATCACGTCTGAGGGACCTCGATGGCCGTTGTGCTCACCTTGTCACTAAAATGCCAGCACCGGTTTATGAAAAGACGTTCACACTGCTCGTGTCCGACGGCCGCATCGAGTTCCTGCCATACGCCGTACCGGAGCCAAACGCCATCGTCCGAGGCAGCATTCCTGATATGCTGACCTGGCTGGTCAAAGGCCCCGCCGGGTCCGCCCGAATCAACGTCGAAGGCGATGAAAGCGTGCTGGGAGAACTTTCCGGGATATTCCACGCCTTCACTCCCGATCTGTCCGGACCAATATCGCAATTGGTGGGTGTCGAGGTTGCAGCCGAGGTCTTGAACATCGCCGAAGGTGCGATGGCGACCCTGCGCTCAGCAATGCAGGGCGTCGGTTCCACGCTGCAAAGCAGCACCACGGATCACTACGTTACCCGCTCGAGTCTCAGTGCCTTTCTCGACGTGCTCCAGGACACCCAGGCTCGCGTCGACCGGCTCGCCCAACGGGTGCGCGCCGAGGAGTCCCATAGATCCATCGAACCTGGCGCGGCCAGGCGATGAGCGCGCTACGTCGTCTGGCCAGGGTTTTGTGGGTTCTGAGCCGATACCGCCTCGACGCAGTAATCGACACGGACCAGCTGCGCAATGCTCAGATACCGCGCCGATACCTGTGGCTGCTGCGGCTGTCTCCGATGCGGCTGTTCCCGATCGGCAATGACTCCCGTGGGCGGCGACTTCGTCTGGCCCTCGAACAGCTTGGGCCGGTATTCATCAAATTCGGACAGCTGCTGTCAACGCGCCGCGATCTGGTGCCAATAGATATTGCCGACGAGCTTGCCAAGCTGCAGGACGACGTATCACCGTTTCCCGGTGAAATTGCGACAGCGATCGTCGAAGCCGCGCTTGAGCAGCCCATTGCCGAAGCCTTCCGAAATTTCGATTCGAGCCCGCTGGCCTCCGCCTCGGTCGCTCAGGTGCATTCGGCAACGTTGCACGGTGGCGAAGAAGTGGTTGTGAAAGTGGTGCGGCCCGGAATAGAAAAAGTCATTCAAGACGACATCGCACTTTTGATGACATTGGCTAATTTGTTAGAGAACAGCTTCTCAGATGCGCGCCGGTTGCACCTGCGCCAGGTCGTACTCGACTACAAGCAGACCATTCAGGGCGAGCTGGATATGCTCAAAGAGGCAGACAACACAGCTCAGTTGCGCACCCATTTCGCGGGATCAGAATTGCTGTATGTGCCCAGGGTGCATTGGCAGTGGTGTCGCAATAACGTGCTGGTCCTGGAACGCATTTATGGCATACCAGTCTCAGAGGTGGCCGAACTAAACGCGCGTGGAGTCAACATGCGCCTGTTAGCACAGCGCGGCGTGGAAACATTTTTCACCCAGGTGTTCGTCAATAATTTCTTTCACGCCGACATGCACCCCGGCAATATATTTGTAGACGTCCAGGACCCTGACAATCCCAACTACATCGCGGTGGATTGCGCCATTATTGGCACGCTTACAGCCGAGGATCAGGACTATCTGGCGCGCAATCTGCTTGCTTTTTTCAACCAGGACTACGCGGAAGTAGCGCGCCTGCACCTGGAGTCCGGCTGGGTGCCGGAGACAACCGATTCGCTGCAGTTCGAGCGCGTCATCAGGGAGGTCTGTGAGCCTATCTTCGCAAAGCCCCTCAATGAGATCTCTTTTGGTCAGTTTCTCGTCAAGCTGTTTGAGACCGCCAGCGACTTCGACATGGAGATTCAACCCCAACTGGTGCTGCTGCAGAAAACCCTGCTCTATGTGGAGGGAGTTGGGCGTGAACTGTACCCCCAGCTTGATCTGTGGGAGACGGCCAAACCCTTCATGGAGTCGTGGATGGCCGAACGGGTGGGTCCCGCCGCAATGTTGCGTGAACTCGCCGAACGAGCGCCAGAAATTATTGCGCAGCTGCCGCGCTTACCTGGATTGGTCGTCACGGCCAATCAGCAGCTACGTAGGCTTGAGCGGGTCGTCGGTCGCCAGGCCGAATCACTGAACTCGCTTCAGGCGCGCGCGGACAGCTTGAGTCGTCGAACGCGCCGTAAACGCCTGGCGGGTGCTTCCTTGATACTCCTCGCCAGCGCCCTACTATGGGGTCCAATTTCACAGTCGCTGACGGATGCTCAGGGCTTTGGCACTCTGGCCGGATTGTTGAGCGCGGCGGTCGGATCGCTGTTGCTGGTCAGGGCCTGAACAAACTACGACCAACTGACACGGACACACATGGACACCGACATCATCAAGGACCTCACCAAAGTCCTGGAATCCAGGCGCGGCGCGGATCCCGAATCGTCATATGTCGCCTCCCTTTACGAAAAAGGCCTCAATCGGATCCTCGAAAAGGTCGGCGAAGAGGCAACCGAAGTCCTTCTTGCCGCAAGAGATGCTGCAGAAGATGCGGCAAAAACCGCGGCCAGCGAGCCTGGATCGACGAAGGACAGCGCGCTCATTCACGAGGTGGCGGACCTGTGGTTTCACACTCTCGTCATGCTCGTACATCTGAATCAGGACCCCCAGTGGGTTCTGCAGGCTTTGGCGGATCGCTTCGGTACATCGGGTCACACCGAAAAACGCAGCCGCAATGCCGAGGTTGCCCCGAATGCCAGCCCGGACGCCCAATGACAACGGGATGGCTGCCTCACTCAATGGAGCCCCAATCCCATATACTCGTATACTTGACGCGAGCGAAAACGGAGACAGCTCATGTTTGGATTAGGCATTACCGAACTACTGGTCATTCTGGCCATAGTCTTACTGATATTCGGCCCTAAACGGTTGAAAAATATTGGCTCTGATCTGGGCTCTGCCATCAAGGGTTTCCGCAAGGCGGTAACCGATGAGGAAACCGCCGCCCCCATCAGCGAAGAGCCGAAAGTCATCGAAGGTGAGCTGAACACCCAGCAAAAAACCGAGACCAAGCAGGACACCAACGTCTAACGACGTTCGTTCGACGATGTTCGACGTTGGCTTCCCAGAACTGGTCCTGATCGCCGTTGTCGGTCTGGTGGTGATCGG
>JAYGEV010000075.1:0-7028 GCA_046582225.1 Pseudomonadales bacterium | reverse complement strand
GACGCTGGGCTCGTTGGGTCCTTTGTTAGCGGGCTGGACCTACGATCTGACCGGAAGCTACGATCTCGCGTTTCAGGGTTTTGCCTCGCTGTTGCTGCCTGCTGCGATCGTGATGGTCTGGCTACCCGGCCCGAAGCCTGAGATGGTTGTGGCCGTTGACTGATCAGGAGCGTTGTTTGATCGCGCCGGCAATCCGCTTGTGCTCCGCAAACTCGCTCTTCAGCTCGGCAATACGCTCGCCGGACAGCTGATCGATGTTCATGAAGTCGTTCTGCCATGCATCGTTGTCGGCCCACCGCTGAGGCGAAACCACAGTGGTGCGCGGTGCGACAGCCGCGTCGAACAGTTCCAGGGCCAGTTGCAGTGTTGCGCGTTGGGAAGCCGGGTCATTGGGCCTGCCGGCCGAGTTGCCCAGCGGAAAATCGCTGACCACAAAACGCGGAACACCCGCGTGCTCGACGATGTCTCGAGCGCAACCCATGATGACGGTAGGCACTCCATGGGCCTCGAAGTAGCGCGCGATCAGACTCACGGTCTGATGGCATACTGGTCAGCTTGGAACCAGCAGCGCCACCTCTGCGTTGAGGGTGCGAAACGCGGCCAGCGCGGCCGGCGCGTCCTGCTCCAGGGTTGCCGACCGGCTGCGGTTTGTCGGCACGCCGATCAGTTCGCCGGCGAGTGCGCCGAGGCGTGCGTCGGCAACGGCTGTTTCAAGTTCGCCCAGCGGAAGAAACGTCGCCGGGTCTTCGGCGCTGGTGTGCTTGCGATCGTATCCCAGGTGGGAGATGCGCAGATCCGGATGCGGGTTTACCGCTCGGGTGTAGGCCGTGAAGAATTTTGCCGCGGCATTATAAGGCGCACCCGGCCCCTGGTCGGCCAGCGTCGGCTGGTATGGGGCGGCTGTGGTAATGAGCGCCAGCGTGGCCTCGCCAATGGGTCGGGCGGTGGGAGTAAAGGGCACTTCGTCGTAATGGGCCCACTGGTAGGCCGGATAACCGAGCGAACTGTAGTAGCTCCGCGTTCGTTGCATGTAGCCAATCATTGGATATCGGTCGCCGGGTGATTTACCTATGATACACGCACAACAACACGGGAGAGGGGACATGTTGAAGCGAATGATCAGGAGTGCCGCCGGCGCAATACTATTGCTGGCTGGTGCCCAGGCCAGCGCCCACGACGTGATGACGCTGGACCAGTTTGCAGCAGCCATCGGATGGGATTTCGAGAGCGCCGAGATTCGTACTGAGAAAGTTGGCGACAATCTCTATGTGCTGTTTGGCGTTGGCGGAAACATTGCGGTCAGCGTCGGCGACGATGGGGTGCTGGTTGTCGATGATCAGTTCCCGCGGATGATGGACAGGATCAAAGCCGCCATCGCCGAACTGGGTGGTGCGGAGATCGATTTCGCGATCAACACCCACTGGCATTTCGACCATGCCGACGGAAACCTCACGCTGGGGCCGGAAGGTACCTGGATCGTCGCACAAGCTAACGCACGTGCGATGAATCTGGATGACCACGTCATCAACCTGGTGTCCATGCAGATTGGTCAGGCTGCGTATCCGGCCGCCGCGCTTCCGGACCTGACCTTTGACGACCGAATGCAGTTCCACTTCAACGGCGAAAAAATCGATCTGGTTCACTTTGGCCCGGCCCATACTACGGGCGACACCGGCGTGATCTTCCGCGGCAGCAACGCTGTGCATCTCGGCGATGTATTCAACGGCCTGTATCCATTCATCGATGCCGACAACGGTGGCGGGATCAATGGACTGATCAGTTTCTGCGAAGCGGTGCTGGCCGAGATCGACACGGATACCAAGGTGATCCCCGGACACGGTGAGGTGTCGACCTATGCCGATCTGCAGGCTTATATCGCGATGTTGAGCACGATCCGCGACCGCATCGTTGCCATGATCGAAGACGGCATGGGTCTGGAGGAGATCATCGCCGCCGGGCCCACTGGCGAGTTTGATGAGCGCTATGGCGATCCGGCCACGGTGATTGACCGGGCCTACCATAGCCTCGTTCGAGACGCCGCCGGAGATTAGCGCTCAGGCGTTGCCGACTTCGTGCTCGATGATGTCCGCGTATTTGGCCAGCGCGGCTTCCTTGCGCTTGACCAGATGATAGTCAGGGAACAGCTCGGTTGTTCCCTTATAGCGCCCGAGTATCTGTTTCGCCACGGTGATCTTGTGCACCTCGGTGGGGCCGTCCGCCAGGCCCACGTGGAACGAATCAAGTATTCCGGCCGCGAACGGCATCTCGGTAGATAACCCAAGTGAGCCGTGCAGCTGCAATGCCCTGGCGTAAACGTCGTGATAAACCTTGGGCATCTGCGCCTTGACCGCGGAGATGTCGGCGCGAACTTCCTTGTAGTTCTTCATCTTGTCAATCTTCCACGCGGTGCGCAGCACGAACAGTCGAAACTGTTCGATGTCGATCCACGAATCCGCAATCATCGCCTGCACCAGCTGTTTCTGAGCCAGCACTTCGCCCTGAGTTTCCCGGGACAGCGCGCGCTCACACATCATGTCGAAGGCGTGCCGGACCTTGCCCATCGTGCGCATCGCGTGGTGGATGCGCCCGCCACCAAGACGGACCTGGGAGACCAGGAATCCCTGACCGGGCTCGCCCAGCATGTGGTCGCGCGGGATACGCACGTTGTTGTAGCGCAGGTACGCATGGGCGCCCTTGGTTTCATAACCCACTGCCACGTGGCGAATGGTTTCGATGCCGGGCGTCTCTGCCGGAACGATGAACATCGACATGCGCTGATACGGCGGTGCTTCGGGATCGGTGACCGCCATCACGATCAGAAAGGAGGCATAGCGCGCGTTGGAGGAAAACCACTTCTCGCCGTTGATCACCCACTCATCGCCAATGAGTTCCGCGGAGCAGGTGAACACTTTGGGGTCCGCGCCACCTTGTGGCTCGGTCATGGAGTAGCAGGAGACGATCTCGTTGTTCAGTAATGGCTGCAGATAGCGGTCCTTCTGGTCCACGGTGCCGTAGTGGGCGAGAATTTCGGCGTTCCCGGAATCCGGCGCCTGACAGCCAAATATTATCGGCGCGCATTTGGCGCGGCCGAGAATTTCGTTCATCAGGCCGAGCTTGACCTGGCCGTAGCCCTGGCCGCCCAGATCTGGGCCCAGGTGGCAGGCCCACAACCCGCGCTGTTTGACCAGTTCCTGCAGCGGCGGGATCAGCCTGGTGCGAATGGGATCGGTAAAGTCGTTTGGATGCTCAACGATGAAGTCGAGGGGCTCGATTTCCTCGCGGACGAACTCGTCCATCCAGTCGAGCTCGCGTTGAAATTCAGGTTCGGTTTCGAAATCCCACGACATGACAGTGTCCTCCCAGGTGATGGAACGAAGCTTACCACGCGTCCACTTTCTCGATGAATGATCGACCCGTAGGAGCGGACTCCGTCCGCAAATCCACGAAATCCCACCGCGAATTCGTGGTTGGAAACCACTCCTACCGGATCACAGGTCGTTGTTGCGGGACCGGAAAAAGATCGCGGCCCACAGCAGCAGCATGCCGATGGCCACCCCCGACCACCTCTGTCCGGTGACAAGCAGTCCAAACTGGTCGGCCAGGCCCACCCCGGGGATCACGATCTGGTCGTGGGTGTCGGCCGGCCTGGGTAGTGCGGCGAATTGAGTGTGGGCATACGCGAAGTTGCGCACGACATCGGTGCCAAACGCCACGCGCTCGATGGCGACGGCTGCCACTGGCGCCAGCAGCGCCCACACAAACGGCACGCGGGGAACGGCCGCCGATACCGCGAGCAGCCATGCATACAGCGGCAGCGCCCACAAGCCTTGGATCAGGTAGCCGACGGCGAGTTCGATTACGCCGGTGAGCAACCCGGAATTCCACCACAGGCGCGCGACGCTGCCGAGATCTTCGGCCCAGATCAGCACCGAGATCGCAGCCATGAGCAACACCTGGGCGGCCACAACCGCCGCGATAACGGCCACCGGCGCCACCCATGCGGCGGCGATCAGCTTGCTCAATACGGTTTCGGTGTCGCTGACCGGCATGGATTTCCAGAACAGAACCGTTCGGTCGCGGCGGTCTTCGTACATCGAGCCGAGCAGCACGAAGATGGCCACCATGAGGTAGACGTACTGAAACGGCCTGGCAACGCTGATCCGGAATTGATCCATGATCTCGGAAAGTTCAGCATTCGACCAGTTGTCGTAGTCGACGAATCGCGCCAGTGAAATCAGCGAGTCGCGAAATTCGAACTCCTCACGGCTGGTGTTTTCGCCATCGGTGACCTCGGAGGAATAGCTGATGTTCGCGGTGCCGGAACCCGCGATCGCGAGGCCCAGGCACGTCACCAGAACCAGCAATCCGAGCAGGATCACCGGGGTCCACCCGAAGCCGAACAGATGTTCACGCCACTCGCGCTGTAACAGGGCCGCCATGGCTTGCATCAGTGATCTCCCATTACGGCGATGAACAGTTCGGGCAGGTTAGGCGTGCTGACCTCACCGTGGGTCGACAGTTTCTGCCGGTCCTGTCCGCGAAAGATGAACTGGGTCCCCTGCAGCGTCTGCTTTTCGGCGATGGGGCCGAGCGCGCGAATGGGTTCGGCTTGAGCGGTTGCAACGGTCAGCGTGGAAAACTCTTCGGCCAGAGAGTCCATGGTCAGGTTAAGCACGTTGCGGCCCTGGTGAATGAACACCACGTCGGTGAGGATGTGTTCGATTTCCCGGACTTCGTGAGTGGTGATCAGAATGCTGCGGTTTTCCGTGAAGTAGTCGTTCAACACCGAGTCGTAGAAGCGCTGGCGATAGATGATGTCCAGACCAAGCGTGGGTTCGTCGAGCACCAGCAGCTCAGCCTGGATCGCCAGAATGATCGCCAGGTGCAACTGCGCATTCATACCCTTGGAGAGGCCGCCGATCTTTTTCTCGAGCCGCACATCGGTTTGGGCGAGGGTCGCCTCGGCGACGCTTCGTTCAAACGACGGATGAACGCCGCCGACGAAGTCCAGCAACTGACCCACGCGCATCCAGCGTGGCAGAATTCCCACGTCTGCAATGTAGGCGGTGCGTTGCATCAGAGCCTTGCGCTGGGTGTCTGGATTCATGCCGAGCACTTCGAGCTGGCCCGCGTCTAATCGCGACAGGCCGAGGATGGCTTTCAACGCGGTGGTCTTACCGGAGCCGTTGGGCCCGATCAGGCCAACGATCCGACCCGGTGCGACGTTCAGATCAAGACCGTTCAGCGCGGTCACGTTGCCAAACGTTTTACGTAAGCCTCTGGCCTCGATCAGGGTCATGGCGATGGCTCCAGGTCGGTGAGCAGCGTTTCGGGTTTCAAACCCAGCAACGCGATCCGGTCTAGCATGGCCGGCCACTCTTTTTCGAGAAACCGCCGCTGTTCCCGGTCCAGAGCCTTGCTCTGGGCCCCTGTGCATACGAACATTCCGACCCCCCGATGTTTTTCCAGCAGACCTTCTTCCACCAGTATCTGAAAAGCCCTGGATACCGTGATCGGATTGATGCGTTCCTGGCCGGCGACCTGGCGAACCGAAGCGATGGCTTCGCCCTCGAGCAGGGTGCCGAGCATGATCTGCTTCAGGATCAAGTCCTTCAGTTGCAGATAGATAGGTTCGCTGTCGTTCCAGTCGGTCATGCCAAGGCTCGGGTCTGCATGATGGATTGAGTGATATAGTGTTATGGTAAACCATAACACCAATCCACCAAGATCCACAACAACCCCGTAGGAGCGGACTCCGTCCGCGAGTCCTCGCGAAATCCATCCGCGAATCGTCGCACGGCGTGCATCCGCGGCATCCAGGTGTCCTGGCAACGCCGCGGGCGGCGGGCTTGTGAAACCGGTAGAATCGGCCTCGTTTTTTACCGGACCTGCCGTGGCCAGCCAACCAAACCTTCAATCGACTGGGGATTCGTCAGCCGAATCGACCCAGGCGCGCAGCTGGCAGCGCCCGGTGATGTTGCTGGTGCTGATGTCGGTTGCGATGCCGGTGGCATTCAACGCGTGGTCGGCGCTGCTCAACAACTTCGTGGTGGAGCGCGCAGCGTTCACCGGCGTGGAAATCGGCATCCTCCAGAGCCTGCGCGAAATTCCGGGATTTCTGGCGTTCACCACGGTGTTCGTGCTGCTGATCCTGAAGGAGCAGACCTTCGCGGTGATCGCACTGGCGCTGCTCGGTCTTGGTGTGGCCATCGCCGGCTTTTTTCCGACCGAGTACGGTCTGTATTTCACCACCATGCTGATGTCCACGGGCTTTCACTATTTTGAAACCCTCAAGCAGTCGCTGTCGATGCAGTGGCTGAGCAAGACCGAGGCTCCTCAGATTCTGGGCAGGCTGATTGCGGTGGGCGCGCTGACGTCCTTGATTACCTACGCCGTGTTGTGGGTTCTGCTGGAGATCTTCCAGCTCGACTATGTGTGGAACTTTCTGATCTCCGGCACGGTCTGTCTGGGGCTGGCGGTGTTCATGTGGCTGGGGTTTCCGGAATTCAAAGCCGGCGCTCAACAGACTAAAACGCTGGTGCTGCGCAAGCGCTACTGGCTCTACTACGGCCTGACGTTCTTCTCCGGCGCTCGGCGCCAGATCTTTGTGGTGTTCGCAGCGTTTCTGATGGTGGAGAAATTCGGTTATTCCGCCGCCCAGGTAACGCTGTTGTTTCTGATCAACTACGCGTTCAACTGGGTGTTTGCCGAACGCATCGGGCTTCTGATCGGCCGTGTCGGCGAGCGCGCGGCGCTGACCTTCGAATACGTCGGCCTGATCGTGGTGTTCACCGGCTATGCTCTGGTTCAGGATCCGTATCTTGCCGCGGGTCTGTATGTGGTCGATCACATGTTCTTTGCGCTCGCCATCGCGATGAGTACCTATTTTCAAAAGATCGCCGACCCGCGTGACATCGCAAGCTCCGCCGGGGTGTCGTTCACGATCAACCACATCGCAGCAGTGGTCATTCCCGCGGTGCTGGGCCTGCTGTGGATCTACTCAAACTCGCTGGTATTCTTCATCGGTG
>JAYGEV010000448.1:0-1802 GCA_046582225.1 Pseudomonadales bacterium | reverse complement strand
GGAAGTGAACATCACGAGCGTCGAATCAAGCTCGCCACTTGCATCCAGGTGATCAAGCAGACGACCCATATTGTCATCGACCTCCGCCATCAGTCCGTAGTAACTCGCCTGCAGCAGCCGGTGTCGGCGATCGTCCTCGTGAGACTGATTGCGATCGCTGGCGAGATGCTGCGCGAGCCAGGGATGCAAGGCGCCTTCTTCGGCTGCGGTCGGACGGCGTTCAGGCGGCGGCAGGGAATCGATCTGGTACCGGCGATGATAGGGAGCCGCCGCGATCCAGGGTGGATGTGGCGCGCGCAGCGAAAGATGCACCGCCCAGCCGGGATCGGTGCTTTGCTGATCGATGTAGTCGATCACCTGGTCGGTGAGAAACCAGGTATCCGTGTGTTTCCGGTCCCAGAGCGATGCTCGCGGCACGTCCGGTCCCTCGGCAACGGTCTCGCGCGCAGCATAGGTTGCCCCATCTGTCGGCGGCAGCTCGTAGCCACGTTCGATGAGCCAGCGGCGCCAGTCCGGACAATGTGTGCCCATGTCGATGATTGGAACGATACCGGGCAGTACGCCTTGGTCGGTAATCAGGCTAGGATCGTCTGCGGGTAGACCTCGCGGATCCGGTGCCGTGTGGGTGTATCCGAACACCGCGGGATCAAAACCCGCGGCTCTCAGCTCGAGAGCCCAGTTGGAAAAACGCCTGTCCAGCGGAGTGCCGTTGGTCCCGGAACGGTGATTGTGCAGGTAAAGCCCGGTGTGCAGGCTGGCGCGGCTTGGGCCGCACGGCACGGCATTCGCGAAGTGTTGGGAGAACAACACGCCACGCCTCGCAAGCGCATCGAGTTGCGGCGTTTCAATCACCGGGTGGCCCAGCGCGCCAAGACAATCGCCGCGCCACTGATCAGCGGTAACCAAGAGTATGTTGCGTCTGTCACTCATGGGGTGGTTTGCCGCTCATCTGATCTTCACCATGCCCCCGTCCACCATCAGCGACTGGCCGGTGATGACGGCGAATTGACCGTGGAGTTCGAACAGTTCGCTGGACATGCCGTTATCGCTCTGTTTGCTGCAGGGTAGTGTCGATAGTGACGGTTTGCCGGACGCTAGACAATGAGCCGGGGTTGTGGGGCAATGCCCGTCCCCGAATCGAAAGTATCGCAGATGTGGATGTTGTTCCTGATCTGATCGCCTACGCTTGTGAACGGTTTTCTGATCGAGCCGCCGTGATCTCGGGCGAC
Organism: Pseudomonadales bacterium; assembly: GCA_046582225.1. Classification (GTDB taxonomy): domain Bacteria; phylum Pseudomonadota; class Gammaproteobacteria; order Pseudomonadales; family Azotimanducaceae; genus JAYGEV01. Next base: position 573 of record JAYGEV010000448.1, on the reverse strand, counting down.
CGGGTGGCGGCCCTTGCGATGAATGAAGTCGAGTACCTGGAGATTCAGGTGGCCGCCATGCGCAGCGGGGCAATTCTGGTGCCGCTCAACTTCCGGCTGGCAGCGCCCGAACTGCTGGAGGCCAAAAAGACCCGGACATCGTCCAGTGTCTTCACACGGTGAGTATCTACGTTCACGATCATCTCCAGATAATCCCGGATCCCACCCTTCAGGCTCACTTCTCATTGGAATAACCCGCCCCCTTCAGGCTCATGTGTCGTTGGACAAGGCTCCCGGTTGACAGTCAATAATGGAACGTGGTCCACTCCGAAGCGACATTCGTCAGCGACAGGATAAACAGGTGAACGAGCAGGAGATTATCACCCTTCGCAAACTCATGGAGTACGAGGCGGGTCGCAGCGAGCCACCCGAAGGGTTCCCTACCCTGCCCGACCTGCCGGGAGGTCGTTACACCGATCCGCGCTTTTTCGAACTGGAACGACAACACATCTGGCGCAAATCATGGCTGCTGGCCGGTCACACCGATGAGGTGCCCGAACCGGGTTGCTTCCGGTTGTGGGAGCAGGCCGGACA
>JAYGEV010000527.1:0-1742 GCA_046582225.1 Pseudomonadales bacterium | reverse complement strand
ATCCGCACCGCACGATCAAGAGTATCGCGCAATACGGAATCGGTACCCCAGCGCATATTCTCGAACAGCGCGGGTGCGGGTTTCCGCAAACCAATGAGCCCATAGCCACCATCCTCGGCAGGTCCGATCACCAGATCATGGCGGTCCAGTGCGGCTGCGGCCTGTTGGACGTAGCCCGAAGTAATGCCCGGACAATCGGTACCGACCACAATCGCCCGGTCAGATTCGTCGAGAGCCGTTTGAATGGCGTGTGACATGCGCGCGCCGAGGTCGTGGCCCTGTTGCGCCACGATCGGAAGCTGCCAGCGCTGCGACCACTGCACCACGGCGGGGTGATCCGTGGCCCCGGCGATCCACAGCTCGCAGATCAACCCTGGCACGCATGCCATCTGACTCAGAGCCAGACACACCAGTTCTTCGTGCGCAGTCAATGCAGCTTCCGCCCCAATGGAGCGTGCCAGGCGGGTTTTTACCGCGTTTAGAACCGGCGCGCGCGCAAATATGCACAGCCGCGCAGGCAGGCTCACGAGTAGTACTCATCGGCAAGACGCTCCGGGTCGGCGCCGCGCCAATAACGCAATCGAAACCACCACATCGAAACAATGGTGCGAACGACCCCGCGGTGTTCCCAGCGCCGCGACGAGGCCATCAGGCGCAACCGCGGGCATAACGGCGCCATCTCGCGCTTCAATCGTTTCGACAACTCGATGTCTTCCATCAGCGACTGCGTCGGCACCCCGCCGATCAAATTCAGCAGCGACCGATGAACGAAGATACCCTGGTCACCGGTACAGATGCCGCTACGCCGCGAACGCCAGTTCATCAGCGTCGCGACCAGCTTCAACAGTGGTCGCGCGCCGGGGAAACAAACATCGAAACGCCCCCAGCCTGGTGCCCGAGGTTGAACGAGCCACGCCACTGCCTCGGCTTCGGGAATGCTGTCTGCGTGCAGCATCCAGATCCACTGACCCCTGGATGATTCGAACCCCCGCTGCAACTGGGCGCCGCGACTCGCCTGACCCTGGACCAAAACACATCCATTGCGCCGCGCCACAGCACGCCCTTCATCACTGCTGCCACCGTCTACCACGATGATCTCGGTGGCGCCTGCCACCTCACTACTCAACAAACTCCGTAGGCATTCCAGCAGGCGGGTCAACGCCAACGCATCGTTCAGTACCGGAATTACGATACTCAAGGTGTCCACGTGGGCAATTCAGGCCGGCACGTTTGTCATTTCCAGCGCTCGCCCCTCAGATGACTTCGTCGGCCAGCCGTTGCAGACCCGCCGCCGGGTCGCCACCCAGCGCGAACAATGGCACCACCAGGCGGTGAACGCCGACCTCAGCCAGACTGGCCACAGCATCCTTGCCGCCCTGCCCGGGCCACATACAGGTGATCTCAATCTCCGAAGGGTCGCGACCGGCCTCCGCGCACGCCGCAGCAATATCTGCCCGGGCCGCACGCAGTTCCGCCGGATCCGCGGTCGGCGCGAACCAGCCATCACCGTGGCGCGCGATGCGTTGATAAATTTTGCCTTTGTTACCACCCATGAAGATCGGCAGGTGGGGTTTCTGGGCCGGAATCGGGTAGCTCTTAAACCCGTGCCAGCTCAGGAAATCGCTGTCATGTTCAACAACTTCGCCGGACCACACCTTCTTCATTGCCACTACATAATCGTCAAAGCGCGCGCCACGTCGTTCGAACGGCACGCCCAGGGCTTCGAATTCCTCGCGCAGCCA
>JAYGEV010000384.1:0-7125 GCA_046582225.1 Pseudomonadales bacterium | reverse complement strand
AGAGCCTCGCCCAGATCATGGCGCTTGCCATCCGCCTCGATGTAGATGCGATTCTCGTATGGGAAATTGGTTTTGGACAGGGTGGCTGCTTCGGCCGAAGAAAAATGCATGTGTTTGCGTGGTTTGGCGAACAGTTCGCTCTGTCGTGCTTCCGAGCGGTCCAGTTCGGTCTTGCGAAATGGATCAGTGCCGGAATCGTGGATGATATCGCCACCCACCACCATCACGCTCTCAGGGACACATTGCCGGAACGCGAATCGGCCCATAAACCCTGCGAAGCCGAGGATCAGCGTTGTAAACAACAACTGCATCACATCCATGAATCCGTCCCGGCCGCCGTCGAGCAGGTCGATGAGTGCCTGAATCCAGAAGCCCGCGGCGGCACCACCAATAATGGCCAGGATCACAGCAATGCCGATTCGGCCCGATGCGCTGGTGGGATAAGCCATGACGACCTTGTCGAAGCCGGCTTCGGTTTCGATGCGAATGATCGAGTCTTGAGGTAGTTTTTTCACGTCGCTGAGTGGTGATTGGGGCAATGCTCTTTTACCCCAATTCCGGTTGGCGCACTGTGATCTCGATGCCAGATTGGGACGCGCGTTGCGTGGCTGGTCGCTGGCCGGCGTTCTCGAGGCTACAGACTACCCGTTACAGACTCATCCGCCGTGGCCGTGGCCGGCGGCGGCAGCGCGACGCTCGTCGCGTCGTGCGATGTGGCCACGCATGCGTTGTTGGCGTTCTTTTGTCAACGGATAGTTCCACAACAGCGGCAGCGCGACACAGGCCAAGATGGCCGGGACGATGCTGTACAGGCATGCGACCGCTAGCTTGGCAGTGGCTGTGTTCTCGTCGCTGGAGGGATCGAATCCGAACCACGCAACGCCGTTGGTGGCCAGAAAGACTCCCAGAGCAACGGCGCCTTTGTTCACCATGCCCCATAGCGAAAAGTACAAACCGGTGCGCTGCTCGCCGGTACGAAGCGTATCCAGATCCACTACGTCCGCGGCCATTGATGCGGGCAGGAATACCAGCGCGCCCACGGCAGAACCCTTGAGCATCATGATCACGAAAAACAACGCATAGTCGTCTGGGCCCAGCAGCGGAATAAACGAACTCCACAGCGACAACCAGACAATGCCGAGGACAACCGTTCGATGTTTGCCTAGCCTGCGCGAGATGGCGAGCCAGATGGGAATGGCGGCGGTGCTCGACACATAGTAAGCAAGAATAAAGAACGCATAGTTGTCGAAGGAGCCCTGCATCACCGAGCCGACGAAAAAGAACGAAAGTGATGCGGTCATGCTGACCGCGGCGACCAGGAACACCAGACTGATGGCCAGTCGTCGATAGGGCCCGTTGCTCCAGACGATCTTGAGCCCCCTTCGCCATGGCACGCGTTCCACGCTGGCAACCCGGACCGGGACCTCGCGTACCCAGGCCAAAGCCGGTATTGCAAAAAGAGGCAGCAGGATGACTACCACGGCGGCGACTCCGAACAGCGCGTTGTCGGCGCCTGGTAGATCAAAAACCAGCGACATGACCAGGGGTATGAGCAGTGCCAGAAGTGTGCCGCCGTAGCCGAATGCTTCCCGCCATCCGGTAATCCGCGAGCGTTCGTCGTAGTCGGACGACAGCTCCGCGCCCCAGGCCCGATAGGGAAGGTCGACGAGGGTGAAACCCAGATACAACGCACTGATCCACACGAACAGGTACAGGTTTGAAACGGCGTCGCCGCCCAGTGCGCTCCATAACGAGACGGCAAAGGAACTGCTGGGGACGAACAACATCCACAGTGACAGGACCTTGAGGGGCATGCCGATGACCATCCAGGGTTTGCGCCTTCCAAACCGACCTTGCCAGCGATCCGATGCGATGCCGATGGTGGGATCGGTAACGACGTCTGTCAGTCGGGAAAGCGCGATCAACGCACCGACGGTCGCCAACGAGAGTCCCAGGTTCTGCGAATAAAAAGCCGGAATGTAGATTGCGATGGGCAACCCGACGATCGAGGTGGGCAGATTGACCAATCCGTACATCGCCATCCGGGCTCGGCCCAGGAAGGCTCGAGGCTCAGTGCTACTCACGGTGTGTCCTTAAACGTGTTCAGTACGGCGCGCTTAGGGTGTCATTGATTCGAAGAACATTGCAACCAGCATGCTCGTAGCGCGTATCTCTTATACTCACCGTTGCCTAACTGAAAATCTTGCTCGGCACACGTGTCGAGGCGAACCATGATCGCACCCGCGCCCACACTGCTTACACCCACCGCCCGGTTGGCGCGGAATCTGGCTCGCGAGTTGGCTGCTGGCATGACCGCCCGCGGCCAGGCCGCGTGGCTCGCGCCTCGAATTTACAGCATCCCTGCCTGGCTCAGCCGGATCCGTGACGACTATTTTTTGAACTCCGACGACGATCGCATTCCCATCAGCGCCGAACAGGCGCTGTTGCTGTGGCAGTCGCTCATCGACGTGGAGGTATTCGTCGGCGAGCCGGAGGTTGCCGATCTGGCGCTGCGTTCCTGGCGGTTGCTTCACGAGCATCGGCTCCAGGCGCCCGATCGATGGCCGACGTTGCTTTTATCCGAGGATAGCGGTCGTTTTAAAGCGTGGGCGGCAGCCTACAGCGCGGAGTGCGCCAGACGCGGGCTGGTCGACGAGTGGGCATTTGCGGGCGAAATCCCGCAACTGGTGGCCCAGGGCAGGATTGAGTCACCGGGCACTATCGAACTGGTTGGTTTCGATCTGCCGGCAACGCCGTTGCAGGTAGATATTCTGGCTGCATTCGAGGCGGTCGGTTCGAGCATCGTGCGCCCGGCGCCCAACGACCGTGAACCGGCCGACCCGCCGGTGCTGGAGTTTGAGCGGCCCGACGAAGAGCTGGTTGCCGCCGCGCGATGGGCGCGGGAACTCGTCGAAGCCGACCCGGACCAGTCAATCGCCGTGGTGGTGGCCGATCTGAACAGCCGGGTAGATCAGGTGGAGCGCTCGTTTCGGCTGGTATTCGACCCCCCCGCCTTTGTCCTGCAGGCCCCGGGACCCGAACCCTGGCATATCTCGCTGGGAAAGCCCCTGACCGATTGGCCGTTGGTGGCCGACGCCCTGGCTGTTCTGTCGATGGCCAACGAACGTTTCACGCAGCCTCAGGCCACGCGATTGTTGCGCTCACCGTATCTGGCCGGCTGGCCGGAAGAAGCCGATGCCCGTAACCAGACCCTGGCCCGGCTGGCCAGGTCGGCGCCCTTCGACCTGACGGCCAACGAGTTGCAGTGGGCGTTACGGAAATCGGGTGCAGAGTCTCTGTCGGAGCAGCTGTTGGCGTGGCAGCGCGTGCGTCGCGAATCTACCGGATTGGCGTGGCCGTCGCAGTGGACGGGTCGCTTTCAGGAGGAACTCACGAGCCTGGGTTTTGGTGCCGGCCGGACGCTGGACAGTCGGGAGTATCAGGTCTTGCAGCGCTGGCACGATCTGCTGGAGGCATACAGCAGCCTCGATGTGGTGTGTAACGGGGCGGTCGGGCGTCGCCAGGCTCTGGCAATGCTGACCCAACGTGCCCGCACGGTCGTGTTCCGCGAGCGCAATCCCGGCGTTCCGGTGGAGGTGCTGGGCGTGGAGGAAGCGCTGGGGTCGCGATTTGACGCGCTGTGGATCACGACCCTGGACGATGTTACCTGGCCTGGGGCGCCGCAACGCGATCCGTTGATTCCTGCTGCTTTGCAGGCTGGCGTGCCGCGCGCCACCAGCGAAGGCAACCTGCAACGGGTCCAGCTTGAACTCGAAGTGTTGCTGGCATCGGCTTCGACGACGCGCGCCAGCTTTGCCCGCGGCAGCGACGAGACGGCCCTTCAGGTCAGTGCGCTGTTAGCCGAGCCACGCATCGAGCCGGCGCCCCCGCCGGTAGCCGCCAACCCCGCAACGATGGCTGCGCCGTTTCCGGATGCGCGCGCGCCGGGTCTGGAAGGCGCACAGGCCAGAGGTGGAACGGGAGTGCTGCGAGATCAGTCCGGTGGTCCGTTTCGTGCCTTCGCCGGGCGACGCCTCAATGCGATTGATCTTACCCCGCCACGACCCGGCCTGGACGCGGGCCAGCGAGGCACGGTGATCCACAAAGCACTTGATCAGTTCTGGAGCGAACTGCGCGGCAGCGCGGATCTTGCGGCGATGACACCTCAAGATCTTGAGCGGCGCGTTGCCGACGCTGTGCAAACCGCACTGGACGAGTTCACCGATCGCTATCGGTTGACGCTGACGGGTGCTGGCCGCGGGTTGGAACACCAGCGCGCCGTGCGGTTGTTGATGCGCTGGGTCGATGTCGAGAAAAAGCGTGGCGAATTTTCAGTGATTGAACACGAGCACGAGATCGCGCTCGATCTGGGTGGGCTCGCGCTCACCGGCAAGATCGATCGACTGGATCGGGTTGCCGATGGATCGAACCTGTTGATCGACTACAAAACCGGTCGTACCACCAAGGGCGACTGGTTTCCGGAGCCACGGATCGTAGACCCCCAGCTACCGGCGTACGCGGTGTCCGTGGATCCTGCGCCAGGCGCTATCGCATTCGCGCGCCTCCGACCCGACGATCTCGGTTTCGATGGTCTGGCCGAGGGTGAGTCCGGTCCCTCCGGTGTTTCGGCGCTGGCGGAGGCGCATTACAAGTTTAAAGCGCTCAATTCCTGGCCAGATCTGCTCCAGGACTGGCACCTGCACCTCGAAGCGCTGGCGCGGGATTTTCGCGACGGCAATGCGGCCGTTGATCCGAGAACGGCATCGGTCTGCAACTACTGTCACCTGCACGCGTTGTGTCGGATTGCGGAGCGGGCGCCTTACAACGATCTGACCGAGGAAAACGGCGGTGAGTGATCGTCAAGCTCGCGCGCATGCTGTTGAGCCGCACCGTTCGGTGATCGTGCAGGCGCCGGCGGGGTCCGGCAAGACGACGTTGCTGGTTGAACGCTATCTGGGTCTGCTCGCCGTGGTGGAGGCGCCCGAAGAGATTCTGGCCATCACGTTTACGCGCAAGGCTGCAGCAGAGATGCGAGCGCGTGTACTTGGCTATCTGGATCCAGGGTTTCGCACCGATGAGGCGCACGAACAGGCACCGCTGGCAAAGGCTCGCGCAGTGCGGGACAAGGTGGCGGCCTGGCGGCTTCGGGAAAATCCGCACCGGCTGTTGATTCGAACCATCGACAGTTTCAATCACTACCTGGCTCGAACGATGCCCGTCGCCAGCGCGCTGGGACCTGTCCCCACACCATCGGATGACGCCAGAGCCCTGTACCGTCAGGCGGCGCGCAACGTGCTCGCGCTGGTTGAGGGTGACGACGAAATGGCCCAGGACATACGCGTGCTCCTCGACTGGCGTGACCACCGCAGCCAGGACATCGAAAATCTGGTGGCGAGCCTGCTGGGCAAACGCGATCAGTGGCTGCGCGCACTCAGCGTAACCGGAGTTCCTCAGCGAGCACGGTTGGAGTCGGTGCTCAACTCCGTGGTCACCAGTCAGCTTGCCGAGGCCCGCCAGATCCTGATCGATGCACTGCAGGAGATCGGCTCCAGCCAATCCGAGCTGGTCGAGTTGCTGCGCTTCGCTGCGGGTACGCTGCAGGCCGACGATCGGCAATCGCCGATCCGAGGCTTTGTCGATGCCGATGACCTGCCCGGTGCCGATCCACGTTCGCTGCCGCTGTGGGTTGGCCTGGCAGAGCCAATGTTGACCAGGACAAAGCCGGTCAGGTTCCGAAAGAACGTCGGCGCCCAGTTCGGTTTTCCGGCGAAGACCGAGGAGCGTACGCGCTTTCAATCTCTGCTGACGGCGTTAGCCGGCAACAAAACCTTGAGCGAAGTGTTGCACCGCGCTCGAAGTCTGCCCAGGCCTGAATACAGCGACGAGGAATGGACGGTGCTGGGTTCCCTGGTGCGGGTATTGAATCGCACCGCGGCTGAGCTGGCGCTGGTGTTTGCCCGTTCGAACCAGACCGACTTCACTGGGCTCGCCTCGGCTGCGCTGCGTGGTCTGGGCGACGAAGAGACCGGCTTCACGGATCTCGGTCTGTATCTGGATCGTCGCATTACGCATCTGCTGGTTGACGAATTTCAGGACACCAACTGGGCGCAACTGCATCTGCTGGAGAAACTTACCGCTGGCTGGGAGTCAGATGACGGTCGCAGCCTGTTCCTGGTCGGCGATCCGATGCAATCCATCTACCGCTTCAGAGAGGCGGAGGTGGGGTTGTTCATTCGCAGCCGGGATCAGGGTATTGGTTCGGTGGCGCTGCAATCCGAACGTCTGACGCGCAACTTTCGCTCCCGCAGAGAGATTGTAGACTGGGTCAATGGCCGGCTCGGCCCCATCTTCCCTGAAACTGAGGATATCTCGGCGGGGGCTGTTGCGTACGCGGCCTCCGAGTCGGGTCGCCCGGCCGGTGGCGCGGTGGAGACCCTTGCCTTTCCGACCGAGGTCGCCGAAGCGCAGGCCATTGTCGCGCTGGTTCGCCGCGCGCTTGCCGACCACGCCGCGGATCCGGACTTCAAAGCCGCGATAATCGTTCGTGCCCGCAGTCACCTACAGGAGATCCTGCCGGCACTCAGCCGAGCCCGGGTAGCGTTTCGGGCGGTGAAGCTCGATCCGCTGACCGGTCGACCCGTGGTGCAGGATCTGCTGGCGCTGACCCGCGCCATTCTGCAGCCCGCCGATGTTGCAGCCGTGCTTGCGTTGTTGCGCTCACCGGTTTGCGGTCTGACCCTCGCCGATCTCCACGCCCTGGCCGGGGATGGCCGTTCGCCCTTTGAGCCTGATGCCATTGAACGATTGGGGCCAGAGGCTCAAGGGCGCGCCGGACGTGTAGTCGCGGTGTTGCGCGACGCACAACAACAGCTGCGGCGTCGTTCGATTCGTGATCTGGTTGAGGGTGCCTGGCATCGCCTCGGTGGTCCGGCATGTTGTCGTAATCCGGAAACCGCACACAGAGATGCGGCCATGTACCTGGATGCCGTGGAACAGGCAGCGTCGAACGGTTTGTTAGAGGACTGGAACGACTTCAACGAACTGCTGCAAGGTAAATTCACCGAAGGCGATCCGCCCAGCGAGTCGGTTAAGTTGGAAATTCTCACCATGCATGGCGCGAAAGGG
>JAYGEV010000337.1:0-13053 GCA_046582225.1 Pseudomonadales bacterium | reverse complement strand
GACACGGTTGATGCGCGTGAAGTCCTGATAGACGACCCGGCCCGCTCCCAGATTCATGTGCCCGACCTCGGAGTTGCCCATCTGCCCCGCGGGAAGGCCGACATCGGTACCGGACCCGGAGACCAGCGTGTGCGGTTGCTCACGCCAGTATCGATCCCAGTTGGGCGTTCTGGCGTGCGCGATAGCGTTATCGTCAGGAGATTCGTTGTAACCGAAGCCGTCCAGTACAACGAGCAAAGTGGCGTTCTTCATGCGCGATGTTTCGTCGTCAGGAGCAATGCTGAGAAGGCGCAAATTCTAGCAGAATCGGTCGCTACGGGTGGCGGGCGAGATGTGTATAATCGCGCGGTTTCGAGTTGCTGGGGTTGGTCGGGGTTTCGCGGCCGGGTATGGATCAAGTCATTGAATTTGTTGGAAATCATCCGCTCCTGCTCGGTGCGTTTGCGGTGCTTTTGGCGGTGTTCATTCGCAATGAGACTCAACGCGGAGGGCGTTCGGTGTCGGCCCAGGAGCTGGTAAATATGGTCAACCGGGAAGATGCCGTGGTTGTGGATGTGCGTGACAAGAAGGAATTTGATCAGGGCCACATCCCGCATGCTGTCAACATTCCTTACGCTTCAATTGATAGCCGGATATCTGAACTCGATGCTTTCAAGGAACGGCCGATCGTTCTGGCCTGCAAGATGGGCCAGCATGCGGGTTCTGCGGGTACGGCCCTGCGTAAGCAGGGGTTCGTGAATGTCAGTCGGTTGAGCGGGGGTATTGCCGAATGGCGAAATCAGAATCTACCGGTGGTCAAAGCGTGAGTACCGGCCAGGTACGCCTGGAACGGATATACCTGAAGGACTCGTCGTTCGAATCGCCACGATCGCCGGGCGTATTCGCCGAAGCGTGGAAGCCGGAGATGCAACTCGAGGTAAACGCGCGCTCCAACACACTGGAAAACAATCGATATGAAGTCGTGCTCACGGTCACCTTGCGCGCGAAGGGTGAAAGCGGCAAGACGGCGTTCATCATCGAGGTGCAGCAGGCGGGTCTGTTCGTCATCGAAGGAATCGAAGATGACGTCCTGCAGCGCGTGCTCGCTACCGTCTGCCCCAACACGCTGTTTCCGTATGTGCGCGAGAGCGTGGACTCCATGGCGGTTCGCGGCGGATTCCCGGCGATTCAACTCGCCCCGATGAACTTCGATGCGGCGTACGCTGATGCGGTCAAGAAAAAGTCGCCAGCGGAGGACGTGACCCACTAACGGGTTCGTGGGCTAGGACCCTCCCGGGTAGCCTAGCTGCCGCCACGCCTCATAGATCACCACTGAGACCACGTTCGCCAGGTTGATGCTGCGCGAAGGCGCGCGCATCGGGACACGCAACGTTTGCTCCGCCGCAAATGTTTCGAGCACGCCCGGCGGCAGTCCGCGGGACTCCGGCCCGAATACCATCACATCGTCTGCTGCAAAATGCGCGTCGCTAAATTGACGCGTTGCTTTGGTTGTGAAGGCATAACGCTGACCATCGCCGCATGCCGCGAAACACGCTTCGAGCGAGGCGTGTACATACACCGTGGCGAGTTCGTGGTAGTCGAGCCCGGCGCGTTTCAGTTTTGTGTCATCCATATCAAAACCCAGGGGTTCCACCAGATGTAACTCGGCGCCGGTGTTGGCGCACACGCGGATCACGTTGCCGGTGTTTGGCGGAATTTCCGGCTCGAACAGGACCACTTTGACGGGCAAGAATGACTCCGGCGATCGACTGGGGAGTTCCTATACTGAATTCATAACGAACAAGGAGCAATGGATTGCTGTCGCTGGAACGTTTGATTCCGCCTGGCTGCGTGCGCGTTCGCGAACACGAGATCGTGCGGCGTCCGTATACGTGTCTGGTTCTTCCGTTGCTGTGGCCAAAGGAGAAAAAACGCCGACTGGGTTCCAGGTCGATTTGCGCGCCGACGCCATTGAATCGCTTTCCCAGGTGCGCGATCTGATCAAACGGCAGAGCCGCGACGTCGGCCTGCAGGACACCGTCTGCAGTCTGGTGCTGGCTCCTGAACTTTATGCGTTATCGCTCATCGAGCGGCCTGCCGTACCGGACGACGAACTCAATGAGGCGGTGCGCTGGCGAATCCAGGAGAGTCTCGAATTTCCTGTCGATGAAGCGACGCTCGACACGTTTGCACTGCCTGAATCCGCGGTGCGCGATCAGTCGATGGTGTTCGTGGCCGCGATGCGCAAAGAGTTCCTGAAAAAGCTGCTCGACGACGTTTATGAGGCCGGCATAGAGTTTGACAGCGTAAACATTACGGAGCTTGCGCTACGCAACATTGTGCATGGTTTGTTCCCCGAATCTGATCAGGGCGTTGCCTTGTTACGGCTCACATCAACCGGAGGCATGATCAACGTCTCGCGGGGAGAAGAGTTGTTTCTGTCGCGGCGCTTATCCGGGGTTCCAGGTGAGTTCGATCCGGCAACCTGGGAGGACGTTCGCGAACGTCTGCTGCTGCAGGTGCAAAGATCCATCGACTACTACGAAAGCGCGATGTCGCAGCCGCCATTGAATGGACTAATAGTCGCAACGACTCATGGCTGGCAGGATCACGTTTGCGCGCTTCTCGGCGAGATGTTGCCGCTGCCCGTGCGCCCCATCAAAGATGAGATGCGAACACTGTTCGACATCTGCCTGCACAATCCCGATCCGTGCGATGTTGACTGGGATCATCTTGAGATTGATCAGCGCAATGCGCTGACCGCGGCGCATCGCTTTGTGACCGGGTCGCCTACGAATCGCTATTTTCTCGTAGCCAATCCGGTGAGCTACTGCGTGGATGGCTCCCGGATCTGGCGCTATTCCGGGTACGGGTTCCAGGCCGCTCAACTCGGTACCGTCGGGCTTCCAACGACAATGCCGGGCCGGGCGCTGGTGGCCCAGAGCATCACCACCCTTGTTCCGTTTACCCTCAACGACCCCACGTTGACCCGCAACGCCGTGGTGGGGCTGGATGTGGAATTCACCCGGGATGGCGATTCCCTCCGCATCGAGCACGCGGTGCAGATTCGTAATGTGCCATAGAGGTCAATGCCTCGGGCGTGAACGCGGCATGGGGTTGGTGTCGGCCATCTTCCTCATTGTGGTGGTGAGTTTGATGGTGGTCGCCGTTGTTGGCATGGTTCGCACCTCGGGGGAGGCATTTGCTCAGGACATCATGTCGCATCGGGCGTTCCTTGCGGCGGAGTCAGGAGCGCAGCTGGGCCTGAATCGGGTGTTTGCTCTGGTGGGTGCTGGCAGCTGTACCAACTGGAACTGGGACCTCACGGGTTCGGGATTACCGTCTTGTGAGGCAACCGTCGCCTGCCGCTCAGAGACCGTTGCCGGGACGAGTTATTTCACGCTGGAAAGCGACGGCCGTTGCGCTGCTGGTGGCTACGTTGCTGAACGACGGGTGTTGGTGCGGGCGCGACCGTGAGGGTTTGCTGGGTGTTACTTCGCCTCGTCCAGTTCGAGCTCGGTGATCTTACGGGTAAGCGTATTTCGGCCCCAGCCGAGCAACGTTGCGGCGTCGCGTTTGCGGCCGGCGGTCCGCTTCAGTGCGGCGCGAATCAGGATCCGCTCAATGCGTGGCATCGCGATGTCGAGCAATGGATCGACAGACGGCTCGGCCAGCGCCTCTTCTGCCCAGACTTGCAGGGCTCGTTCCCAGTTATCGTCGCCGGCACTGGTGGCAGCCTGATCCGAACGCAGCTCCGGCGGCAGATCCTCGATGTGAATCTCACGCCCTGAGGCCATCACGGTGAGCCAGCGACAGGTGTTTTCCAGCTGGCGCACGTTGCCCGGCCAGGTCAGGTTCACCAGATAGTCCATTGCCTCAGGGCGAATGGACTTGGGTTCTTCGCCGAGTTCGTTGGCGCCGCGATTGAGAAAGTGGTGCGCGAGAACTGGAATGTCGGACTTGCGCTGCGCCAGCGTGGGTACGTGTACGCTGATCACGTTCAGGCGATGGAACAGGTCCTCTCGAAAGCTGCGGTCCTGAACGCGCGACTCCAGATTTTGATGGGTGGCCGCGATTATGCGCACATCGACGCTGATCGATGCGTGGCCCCCCACCCGATAAAACTCGCCGTCGGACAGCACGCGCAGCAATCGGGTTTGGGTTTCCGCGGGCATGTCCCCAATCTCGTCCAGGAACAGCGTGCCGCCGTTGGCCTGCTCAAAACGCCCTTGTCGGCTGGCACTGGCGCCGGTGAACGCACCTTTTTCATGACCGAACAGCTCTGATTCAACGAGTTCTTTCGGGATGGCTGCCATATTCAGCGCGACAAACGACCCAGCCGCGCGCGGGCTGTGACGGTGCAACGCCTTGGCGACGAGTTCCTTGCCGGATCCCGATGCGCCGCGAATCAGTACCGTTACGTTGGAGTTCGCCAGGCGGCCAATGGCACGAAACACCTCCTGCATCGCGGGTGCCTGGCCGATGATTTCGGGGACCGGTTCCAGTTCCGGCGTGGACGGCAACGCGTCTTCCTCAAGGGCGAAGGTCATGGCCCGCTGTACGATCGCCACGGCTTCATCGACGTCGAATGGCTTGGGTAGATACTCAAAAGCACCGCCCTGATAGGCGTTCACGGCGCTATCCAGGTCCGAGTGGGCGGTCATGATGATTACCGGAAGGCCGGGGTACACTTCGTGGATCCGGTTGATGAACTCCATGCCGTCCATGCCGGGCATCCGCACGTCGGTGATGATCGCAGCCGGCCGTTCGCCCTGCAGATGGTGCATGGCGTGATCAGCCGAAGCGAACGCGGTAATCGGGATATCTGCCTGACTCATCGCCCGCTCCAGAACCCAGCGGATCGAGCGATCGTCGTCCACCACCCACACCCGATTGTTGCCCGGTACGTTACTCACCAACCTGTTCCTTTTGTCTAAGTGTCATTGTCGATGCCCATTCCATGCTGAGATGACGACAGATTCGAGGTTTCTCCGAACGGCAGAAATACCGAAAAACACGTTTCGCCGGGGCGGCTCGTGCACTCGATCATCCCCTTGTGCTGCCCGATAATGGCCTGGGTGATCGCCAGCCCCAGCCCAGTGCCGTTCGGCCGTCCACTGATCATTGGAAACCAGATTCGGTCCAGCATTTCTTCGGGGATGCCTGGGCCGTTGTCGATGATGTCGATCTGAACCACCAGTCGGTGCAGGGTCGAGCCGATCGTGAACTGCCGGACAACCCGCGTTTTCAAGCGGATTTGTGGCCCGCGGGTGTGTTGTAAGGCCTCGCCGGCATTGCGCGATATGTTGAGCAGCGCCTGAATCAGCTGTCTCGCGTCGGCGCGAATGTTCGGAAGGCTCGGATCGTAGTCCCGGATGAATTCAATCCGTCCGGCAAGTTCGACGTCGACCAGTCGCATCACGTGTTCGAGGGCTTCGTGTACATTGACCTCCTCGATCTGCAGTTTGCGATTTGGGCCCAACATGCGATCCACGAGTTCGGTGAGCCGATCGGCCTCTTCAATAATGATGTGCGTGTACTCGGTCAATTCGCTGTTGCCCAGCTCGCGTTCAAGCAGTTGGGCAGCGCCGCGCAAACCGCCAAGCGGATTCTTGATCTCGTGGGCGAGCCCGCGCGTTGTTTCCTGGGAAGATACCGTGTGGTTATCTCGATTGATGCGTAACAGACGATTAATCGGTTGCAGCTCGATAACAAGATGGCTGGAGAGCATTTCCAGAGAAGCGGTGAGATCGGCGACCACCTCGGAACCGTCACGAATTCGAAACACCGCAGCGCGCTTGGTGACAGACTGGCCGGTGGCGAAAATATCGCGTAAATCAGCGAACGCGGTTGAATCGTCGTTGTACAACAGATCGTTGAGCGCGGTACCCAGTGAATGCTGCTGGCTGGTACGGAACACGCCCTCTGCAGCCGGATTCATGTAGCGGACCTGTAGCGCGCCGTCGCAGACCAGCACCGCCGAAGTGAGGTGATCGAGTACATCGATCTTAGCCAGAAGCGGCGTTGGCGATTCAGGGTTCGAACTGTTCATCACTTACGACCCAGGGTCCCTGGAACTAACTCCCGCTCATCTAGTGGCTTCTGAGTGCGCAAGAAATGGACCAACATTGGGTTGTGGTAATAGTTAGTGCTCACTTTCACGGAGCGGTTCCAGCGCCCGCCGCCGCGTGCCGAATCGAGCCAATCGCCCGCGCACCAAAATAGTGCGCGCACCAGAAAAGGTCAAGCTCCGGTTCATCGCCGCCAGAGCGGGCGACGGTGTATCGCTAGCCGGGGTTGTTTGGCCGGGCCCGATTGGGCGCGGTCAGCGTGGAATAGCGCAGAAGGTGGAATGTCGATTGATTGCTTCTGAAGACCACCGACCCGCTGCCGTCCAGCACTTCGACCTTCAGGGTGTGTGTGCCGCGATCGATGTTGGTAAGCGCAAAGGTCACATTCTCGCCGACGGTTCCGGCCGATCCTGCTGCGAGGTTGTCGAGCAGCAGGCGTTCAATTTTCATCCGGGTCAACATTGTGCGGGTCTCATTGCATGTGCGGCTATTTTGGACATTCACACAGCAGTAAAAAGCCCCAAATCGTAAACGAAATGAGGCTTTCGTGGCGGTTCAGCGGTAACCGCCAATTTTTAGCAGGTAATTTGCGGGATCCTATAGAGGTCCTCGTTGGTTCAGGGTGTCACAGGCTGTAGTACATCTCGAATTCCGCAGGATGGGTGGTGGAATTGAGGTAGTCCACTTCTTCCTGTTTTAGCGCGATGTAGCTGTCGATTGCGCCATCTGAGAATACGTCGCCGCTCTTCAGGAAGTCGCGATCCTGGTCCAGTGCATCCAGGGCCTGTTCCAGAGAAGACGCCACGGTGGGAACGCCCTCGAGTTCTTCCGGCGGTAGATCGTAAAGATCTTTGTCGAAAGAGTCGCCGGGATGCATTTCATTCTGGATGCCGTCCAGTCCCGCCATCAGCATGGCCGCGAACGAAAGGTAGGGATTGCCGGTGTTATCCGGGAATCGCACTTCGACCCGGTACCCTCGAGGATTGCCGCCCTGAATATAAGGCACTCGAATTGATGCGGACCGGTTGCGGGCGGAGTAAGCCAGCAGCACGGGAGCTTCAAAGCCAGGCACCAGGCGCTTGTAGGAATTGGTGCTCGCATTGGAGAACGCGCAGATCGCGCGGGCGTGCTTGATGATGCCGCCGATATAGAACAAGGCCGTTTTTGACAGTCCTGCATATTCGTCGCCGTGGAAGATATTGGTGTCGCCCTTGGCGATAGACTGATGTACGTGCGCTCCGTTGCCGTTGTCGCCAACCAGCGGCTTGGGCATGAAGGTCGCGGTCTTGCCGTAGGCGTCGGCCACGTTGTGCACGCAATACTTGTAGATCTGCACTTCGTCGGCTTTGCGCACCAGAGTGTTAAACCGGGCGCCGATCTCGGCCTGGCACGCGGTTGCGACCTCATGGTGGTGTACCTCTATCTCCACGCCCATGGCCATCATCGCTGAACACATTGCAGCGCGCAGATCCGCGGCCGAATCCACAGGCGGCACAGGAAAATAGCCGCCTTTGATACCGGGCCTGTGGCCGAGGTTGCCGCCATCGAATTCCGAATTTGACTCCCAGGCCGCTTCTTCGGCACTTATCTGGTACGAAGCACCGCTCATTTCCACACGCCAGCGCACATCGTCGAACACGAAGAACTCGTTCTCCGGCCCGAAATATGCGGTGTCGCCGATCCCCGTGGAACCGAGGTAAGCCTCGGCGCGTTTGGCGATCGTGCGCGGGTCCCGATCATAGGGTTGCAGGGTGGCCGGTTCGACGATGTCGCAGCGCAGGTTGAGGGTGGTGTCGTCCCGGAACGGGTCGATCACCGGTGTGGAGTCGTCGGGCATGAGAATCATGTCGGAGTCGTTGATCGACTTCCAGCCAGCGATGGATGAGCCATCGAACATGAAGCCATCGCCCATCGCGTCGGCGTCGACCCGATTTGCGGGCATGGTCGTGTGCTGCTCTTTACCCCTGGGATCGGTGAAGCGCAAATCTACCCATTTGACGTCGTTATCCTTGATTAGGTTGAGTGTGTTATCGGACATCGTAGTTGCCTGCTCCTATAGGTGTAGGTTTGTTGTTTGTTAGGTCTGTCGATCAATTTCTGTCTGCGTCTGGTTGCGCTCGGCATCCTGGCTGTATATCGGACCGCAAATACCATGCCACGCCATGATTGTGGGCCTGCTAGGTTAGTGATGACTCACTTTCGCACCACTAAGGTGCGGAACGATTGCGCCCCGCTGTGGCCTGATCGAAAACAATGCGTACCTGATTCAGCGGCACACCTTGAGTCGTATGCGTATCTCGTGTCCTCCCCCGACATACCCGTCCCAGCTGGTATGGTGGTCTCTATCGCCGATCGATCCCTCGATCGAATTTTCTGTCGATTCCTCTGTCGATTCCTCGATCGAAAGAAGCTCGTGTCCATGAACGCGACACCACGCCGGAATGTCGTGAATTGTTCCGGCGTCGGTGCTCAATACCTCCAGCACGGTTCCAGGTCTGAGCCTTTTCACCGCGTCCTGGGTTCTTATCACCGGCAGAGGGCACAGTAACCCCCGAGCGTCTAACCTTTCAAGCTCCGACATGCCAATCCTGGGGAATCTCGTGGCCGGCAAAGGGTACGACAGACAGATCTGTCGTCACTCCGTCGGGCTTCGCGATCCTAACGGTTACTTCGGGTTCGCTGCGACCCTGGCTGTAGCGCGCGAGAATTCGCGCGGCTAACGCGAGGTCTTCGGTGCTCGGGTCGCCGTCCACCAGAACCATCGGTCCGTTGTGGCTGATGGCATACAAGCTGATAAACTGCTTGCGGTAGCCTTCCAGATAGCGATTCTCACCAAGTTCGCGCCCTACGATCAATTTGAAATTCGGCGCCGGGCGCAGGTGCCGTCCGACCTTCAGCAACATGATGTCGTCGAATTCGTAGTCCCGACTGCCGTGCGCTTCCCACAGGTCAACGAGTTTGGCCGAGTAATGTGCGTCGGTAAGAAAACAGCAGCCGCCGGCAGGTTGCGCCCAGTCTTCGAATCCGAATTTTTGGGCAAGCTCGATCTGCGGTTTGCGATTACGGCCATGGAAGTCGTGCAATGCCTCCCGATCAACCCAGCCTTCGCGCTCTGGCAGCGTTGGTGGCAGGTGCTTGGCACACAGCGGTCGCAGCAACCGGTCATCGGCGCCGGATTCTCTGGCGATCACCGGCATGGTGTCCTTGCGCTGGCTCATCGGTCGCTGGCCGATGACTTCGCCGGTGATGATGAAGTCGAACCCGTTTTCTTCCATGAAGCTCCAGGCGAGGGCTTTGCGAACCATGAATACCTTGCAGTCGAGACACGGATTCAGATTGGCGCCATATCCGTGTTTGGGGTTGAGCAGCACCTCTTTGTACTCGTCGATGACGTCGATGATGTGCAGTTTGATACCAAGCTGCTCTGCCACCCACAGCGCATTGTTGCGTTTGGCTTTGCTGCGATCCTTTTTGCGAATCGCATGGGTGTGACCTTCCACGCAGAATCCTGTGAAAAAGTTGATGCCTTCCACGTGGATCCCCTGGTCGATGATCACCTTCGCGGCCAACAGAGAATCCAGCCCTCCTGAAATCAACGCGACAGCCTTGCGCTGTTCCGCCATACTTCGCCACCTTTTTTTGCACGACCGCCAATCGGGCCGCGAAGTTTACCCTAACTATGATCACGGACCACCTTCGTAATGTTGCCATCATCGCTCACGTTGACCATGGCAAAACCACCCTCGTCGACCGACTGCTCCAGGAGACGGGCACCTTGGAGCTGGGCACGTCCGAACGGGTGATGGACAGCAATGAGCTGGAACGTGAGCGTGGCATCACAATTCTTGCCAAAAACACGGCCATCGAGTTTGAGGGTTATCGCATCAACATCGTGGACACCCCAGGCCACGCCGACTTTGGCGGGGAGGTGGAGCGCATCCTGTCTATGGTTGATTCGGTGCTGCTGCTGGTGGATGCGGTCGAAGGACCGATGCCGCAAACCCGATATGTGACCGAGAAAGCGTTTGCCGCGGGACTCAACCCGATCGTGGTTGTGAACAAGGTTGATCGGCCCGGCGCAGAGCCCTATCGAGTGATCGACGAGGTGTTCGATCTGTTCGACAGCCTGGCCGCCAGCGATGAGCAGCTGGATTTTCCCGTTGTGTACACCTCGGCGCTGCTCGGCCAGTCCGGTTCGGAGCCTGGCACCCTGGTCAATGACATGACGCCGCTGTTGAAAACGATCATCGACAAGGTACCAGCGCCGGACATGGATGATGGTGGTTCGTTCCAGATGCAGATAAGCGCCCTGGATTATTCCAGCTATGTAGGCGTCATGGGCATTGGCCGGGTTCGGCGTGGCCGGATTGCGCGCAACACTCCTGTCGTCGTGATCGATCACCACGGTGAGACGCGCAAGGCCAGGGTTCTTTCGGTTCTTGGCTACCACGGCCTGGAGCGCGTGGAGCGCGAATCGGTATCTGCGGGGGACATCGTTTGCGTAACCGGCGTCGACGATATCGCCATTTCGGATACTCTATGTGCGCCCGAACAGGTGCAGGCCCTGCCCCCGCTGACGGTTGATGAGCCCACGCTGACCATGAACTTTTGCGTGAACACCTCCCCGTTCGCTGGCCGCGACGGGGCATACATCACCAGCCGGCAGTTGCGCGATCGGCTGCAGCGCGAAGCGTTGCACAATGTTGCGCTGTCCGTGGTGGAAACTGAAGACCCGGATCGCTTTGAGGTATCCGGTCGAGGCGAGTTGCACCTGTCGGTGCTGATCGAAACCATGCGCCGCGAAGGCTATGAGGTTGCGGTGTCCAGACCCCAGGTCATTACCCGGGAGGTGGACGGCAAGATTCTGGAACCCTACGAACTGGTCACGATCGACGTGGAAAACCAGCACCAGGGCAAGGTGATGGAGAGCCTTGGCCTGCGTCGCGGCGAGTTTCAGGACATGCAGAACGACGGCCTGGGTCGCGTGCAGCTGCGGTTTCGTATCCCCACCCGCGGGCTGATGGGGTACCGGTCGCTTTTTCTCTCGATGACATCAGGTACCGGCATCATGACATTTGCGTCCGCCGGTTATCGGGTACGCCTTGAAGGCGAGATCGGCAGGCGCAATAACGGTGTGCTGATCTCTAACGCGCAAGGCAAAGCCGTCGCGTATGCGCTGTTCAATCTGCAGAACCGTGGCCGGTTGATGGTCGACCCGAACGACGGGATATACGAAGGCATGGTGGTGGGCGTCCACAGTCGTGACAGTGACCTCACGGTAAATCCCATGAAAGAGAAGAAGCTAACCAACGTCCGTGCGGCCGGTACCGATGAGAACATTCTGCTCACGACCCCGCTGCGCCTTAGCCTGGAGCAGGCGCTGGAATTCATCGACGACGATGAACTGGTCGAAATTACCCCGACGGCAATCCGTGTGCGCAAGCGGTGGTTGAAGCAGCATCAGCGCAAGCGCGCTGGATAGTGCGCGCACTGCTACAGCGGGTTAGTGAAGCTTCGGTTACCGTCGACGATCAGGAAATTGCCGCGATCGGGCTGGGCCTGCTTGTTTTTGTCGCGGTTTATCCCAACGACGGTGATGCCGAGCTGAACTGGATGGTCGACAAGATTCTGGGTTTGCGAATCTTTCCCGATGCCGACAATCCTATGAACGCGTCAGTGGTGGATGTGGAAGGAGAACTGCTCGTCGTATCGCAATTTACGCTCGCGGCCGACACATCCAGGGGCAAACGCCCGGGCTTCAGCACGGCGGCGGCGCCTGAACACGCTGAACCGCTGTACCGACGATTGATCGAAGGGGTTCGCACGCGATACCCGAAGGTTGTCAGCGGCAGATTTGGCGCCGACATGAAGGTCGCCCTGATCAACGATGGGCCCGTTACTTTTTTGCTCGAACGTTAGCGGGGATTCATCCCGGCTCGTTGGTGCATCGTTCGACAACGCGCGCAAACACAACGCCAATTTCGAAGAGCAACCAGGTTGGCAATGCCAGCATCAATTGTGAGATGACGTCCGGCGGCGTGAGCAGCATACCCACGATAAAGCATCCGACGATCACGTACGGCCTCTTGGCGGCCATGCCGTCTGCGGTGGCTATCCCGGACCACGCGAGCAGCACGGTGGCGATTGGGATCTCGAAAGCGAACCCGAAGGCGAAGAACATCTTGAGTACGAAATCGAGGTAACGGTTGATGTCGGTCATCATGGTCACACCTTCGGGCGTGATGCTTGCCATGAACTGAAACACCAGTGGAAACACCAGGAAATAGGCGAATGCGATGCCGAGATAAAACAATAATATGCTGGAGAACAACAACGGCATCGCAAATTTTTTCTCGTGCAGATACAGGCCAGGAGACACGAATGACCACATCTGATGCAGCAGTATTGGCATACCGAGGAAGATGGCGGCGAATATGGCCAGCTTGAACGGTGTGAGAAACGGGGACGCGACGTCGGTAGCGATCATGTTGCCGTCGCTGGGCAGGTGCGCCATGAGTGGGGCGGCGACGATCCCGTAGAGTTCGTTGGCGTAGAAGTAGATCGGAAAAAACAGCAGAAGCACAACGATCATGCCGCGCAGGATCCTGGATCGCAGTTCGATAATATGATCGAGAAACGGCTGTTCGCTTGAATCTACCAGTTCATCGTGAGTGGGGCTGGCCGCGGACTCATCCTGCTCTTCAATGCTGGCCATTGTCTTCCGAGTTGGACGGCTTTTCGCTCACGTCCGGTGCGCTGCCCGAACTGCTGTTCAGTTCGGGGCCCGATCCGCTGTTCGGTTCGCTGCCGGGGTTTTTGATGGCAGCCGCATCCGCAGAGCTTCGCACTTCGTTTTCGATGCGCTTCATTTCATCCATTACCGCTTCGTTGTGAAGCTGGCGACGTACCTCGTCCATCCCGATTTCTTTTTCGATCTCGTTTTTCACTGACACGAAGCTGCGGCGCATGCGTCCAAGCCACAATCCCAGGGTGCGCAGAGCCT
>JAYGEV010000329.1:0-2603 GCA_046582225.1 Pseudomonadales bacterium | reverse complement strand
GCCACCCGCGCGCGCAACGTGAGCTGGCCATCGGAGAATACGGCGTGGGCGGCCAACGGTGCGGTACAGTCGGCACCAAGCGATTGACTGACCATTCGTTCAGCAGTGACGCAGGCGTGGACCTCGTTGTCCTGCAACGGCCCAAGCATCTCAATTATCCCGACATCGCCCGCTCGACACTCGATCCCCAGCGCCCCCTGTCCAGCCGCAGGCAGACAGACATCGCATGCCAGCAATTCGCTGATACGCTCGGACAGACCAAGACGGTTCAGCCCAGCTGCCGCAAGCACGATGGCGTCGAATTCGCCGTCATCAAGTTTCTTCAACCGCGTCTCGACGTTGCCACGGATAGGCAACACGATGAGATCGTCGCGCACGGCCAGAATCTGCGCCTGTCTGCGCAGGCTCGAAGAACCAATGCGCGCGCCTTTGGGAAGGCTCTCAAGCACGGTCCCCGAGGCGCTGATCAGTGCATCGCGCACGTCCTCACGAAATCCCAGCACCGGCATCGCAAATGCTTCTGGTATTTCTGCGGGGACATCTTTCACAGAATGGACCGCCATGTCTGCCTCACCGTTCAGCAGCGCCTGCTCCAGTTCCTTGATGAAAAGGCCCTTGCCGCCCTGGTCGGCTAACGGCGAGTCCAACCACTTGTCTCCTTTAGTGGTAATGCCCAGCAACTCGACGCTAAGACCCCGATGAGCTGCATGCAGCTGGTCTTGAATAAAATGTGCCTGCCACAACGCCAGTCGGCTTTGGCGGGTAGCAATGACGACCTTTTCGGTGCTCATAGCTTTTTCACAACCTTGCGCACCCCGGCAACGTGCCGCCGGCTGATATCGAGGTTCTCTTCGACGTCTTTCAGACGAATCTGGTGATGGCCATCGCTCGACCGATCGAGGCCGACAACGTGGCGGACCCCCACCAGCGCGTTGCGATGAACACGAACGAACTGATCACCAAACTCATCTTCAAGATCTCTCAAAGTATCGTCGATAATGATCTCGCCATCGGCATGCCTCACCGTTACATATTTCTGATCCGCTTGAAAATATCGTACTTCGTCAACCGGAATCAGCTCGATTCCCCTGCGGGTACGGGTGGAAATGTGCGAACGACACTGATTGCCGTTGTCCGCGAGCGCGGCCAGTTGCGCCTTGTTTACGCGTTGCGCATTGCCCAACGCAACCTCCAGATCATCTTTGCGGACCGGCTTGAGCAGATAGCCGAACGACTCTACCGCGTGCTCTTCGTAAGCGGTACAGAAGATCGCTGCTGGTGGTTCATCGAACTCGACAAAATGGCGTGCAGCCTCCAACCCATCCATTCCCGGCATTCGGATGTCGAGCAACGCGGCTTCCGGGCGTAGCCTATCGACCTGCTGTACAGCGTCGATGCCATTGCCGGCTTCGCCGACAACTTCGTAGGCGTCGAACCCGTTGACCATCCGCGCGAGGCGGTCGCGCGCCAGTTGTTCATCGTCCACGATCAGGACCTTGATGCTCATCGAGTCGCCTTGCCTTCCACCTGCATGGTGATCGGATACTTCAACGACGTTACGTATTGGTCATTGAGGGTAGCGACGCTGAGGTTGGCACGCGACCCGTACAGGACCATCAAGCGGCTGCGAATATTGTTGAGCGCCATCTTGTTGCCCTGGTTGTGATTACGCGAGTTTTCATCAGGCAGCGGGTTGGTGATTTCAACGTGAACGCTATCTTGTGAAAACCACAAACGCACGCCAATGGTGCCGCCTTCGGGCCGCGGTTGGATTCCGTGATAAACGGCATTTTCCAACAGCGGCTGTAAGGTCAGCAACGGTATTTTCACGATCTGGGTCGGCTCTTCGGTGTCCCATTCCAGTCGAAGCCTGTCGCCCAGACGCAACGCTTCGATGCGTACGTAGCGTTCACACCGATCCAGCTCCTCCTGCAGATCAACCTGGTTGCCGGCGTCGTTCAGGCTTGCGCGGAACAGTTCCGACAGATCCTCGACCACCGACTCCGCGCTTTCCGGATCCGAGGCGATCAGGCTTGCGATGATGTTCATGCTGTTGAACAGAAAGTGGGGCCGAATTCGAGACTGCAGCGCCTGAATGCGGGATTGCAATTCAGACTGCTCCTGCCCCCGCAACTGGTGCTGCACATGAAAGTAGCGCAGCGCCAGAGTCGTGATGATCCCCGAGATCACCAGCTGGCCGAGAATCGTAGCCCACGCTGCGCCACCGCCAGCTGCAGATGACAATACGCTGTCTGCCAAGAGTCCCACAATCAACGTCACGCTCATGACCAACAAGAATGCCAATACGGAACCCTGGGCCAACCCGAAACTCGCCAGCCAACTTCGCGACAGGCACAACAACCCGGCGCTGGAAATGGACACCCACTGAACGAACAACGACATCAAGGCGAACCTCACCCAGGTTACTGGTCCTCCGGCAAACAACAGCACCAGGACCAGCAGTTCGCCTAGCAGGAACAGCAGCGAAATCGCCGGGACATCGCAAAGCTCCGGCACGACCAGTCGTGTCATCCGCGGAGAATCGATTGCAAGCGAGGGTTCCACCCGCGACCCGGAATCAGCACCTGGGCGCGAGGATTGGT
>JAYGEV010000323.1:0-1578 GCA_046582225.1 Pseudomonadales bacterium | reverse complement strand
TGGACGGTACCCACCTGGCCCAGGGAATACGGCGGCGCCGAACTCACCCGGGATGAGTACAGCGTGCTCATTGACGAGCTCAAGCGCGTGAATGCTCGCACCCCGCTCACCGGTCGGGGCGTAAACTACATCGGGCCCACCATACTCGAGCTCGGCAGCGACGATCAGAAAGCTCGCTGGCTGCCAGGTATCGCCCGCGGTGAAGGCGGCTGGGCCATGGGTTACTCGGAGCCCGGGGCCGGCTCGGATCTCGCAAGCTTGAGCACCCGTGCGCAGCTGCGTGGCGATCACTACCTGTTGAACGGCCGCAAAACCTGGACCTCGGATGCGATGGACTGCGACTACATCTTTGTGCTGGTACGTACTGACCCGGAAAAACCCAAACACGAAGGAATCAGCCTGGTGCTGGTGGACCTCAGCCAGCCAGGGGTCCAGATTCGCCCTATTCGGCTGCTGTCAGGAGCCTCCCCCTTTAACGAAACGCTTTTTGAAGACGCCATCGCCCGGGCCGATGATGTCATCGGTGGGGTCGACAACGGCTGGACCGTAGGAAAACGGCTGCTGCAGTTCGAACGCTCGACCCATGCCGGCATCAATATTTCCGGATCCCAGGGCGGGCGCGTCATCGAAAGCCATATGCCCGAAACCATCAAGCGCTACGCCGCAATGGCCGAAGGACGCATCGACGACCCGGTGCTGCGCGCCAGGTTGATACGTTACGAGCAAAACGGGCACGCTCAGCGGCTGACGCAGAAACGCGTGATCGAAGAACTCCAGGCGCGTGCGCCCGGATACGCCTCATCGGCAGTGAAACTCACCGGTGCGATGCACATTCAGGACGGCGACGAGCTGTTGCTGGCAGCCATGGGCAGCCAGGGAATAGGCTGGCAAGGCGGAGGCTTCGACCGCGCCGAGACTGATGCCACGCGCACATGGCTTCGACAAAAATCACTTACCATCGCCGGCGGAACCAAGGAGGTGCAGTTGAACATCATCGCCAAGCGCGTCCTCGGTTTGCCCGACTAGGAGCAAGGCAATGCAATTCAGCTTCACGGACGAACAGGAGCAATTCCGTTCGATGATTCAACGTTTCCTCGTGGATAAGTCTCCAACCACTGAGGTCCGACGACTGATGGAATCACCGGAAGGCTACGATCGCGACGTTTGGGAACAGCTGAGCGAGGAACTCGCGCTGCCGGGTATCCACATTCCGGAACGCTACGGTGGGGCCGGATTCGGAGCGGTTGAGCTCGGTATTGTGATGGAAGAGTTCGGCCGTTCACTGCTGTGCGCGCCCTATTTCTCGTCCAGCGTGCTTGCAGCGAACGCGATCATGAATGCCGCGAAGGAATCCCAGAAGACAGAACTTCTGCCGGACATCGCGTCGGGCGCGCGACTGGCGACGCTGGCGGTGACCGAACCCAATGGACGCTGGGATACCCACGGAATAGAACTCACAGCGACACCGCCTGAGGACAAGTCCGAACCCGAATTCCTGCTGAACGGAGTCAAAAGCTTCGTGCTCGATGGCCAGATTGCGGATCTGCTCATCGTGGTCGGGCGCAGGGAACGCTCCTC
>JAYGEV010000313.1:0-10551 GCA_046582225.1 Pseudomonadales bacterium | reverse complement strand
ACCGCAGGGCGCTACGGTCAGGAGGAATTGCGGGCTATGCTCAACTTCCCCATCGCGGACACGCTGGCTGCCAAGGTCTATTACGCCAACGTCCAGGAAGATGGACCGCTAAAACGTACGTTCGACGGCGGCCATGCGCCGAAAACCGACTACGAAAATTTCGGCATTCAGCTGCGGTGGGAGCCAACCGACCAGTTTGACGCCTTGTTGAGCTTCGATCGATATAACAACCACAGCGACGGTGGCGCGCCCACGAACTGGAACAATATGGGTGGGGTGCTTGACGCTATCCCGTTCACGTTTCCTTGTCTAGTTTTCGGGGATTGCGCAGGGAATGATAAGACCGTCGGTGATATTGGCGATTCGGTGGACGGCAATAACCGCAACAGTGGCCGCTATCGCAACGATGTCTTCGCACTGACCATGAACTACCAGCTCAACGACAACCTGACTCTGATATCGACAACGGGTTACCACGACACTCCCTATGAAGATACGATCTCTGAGCTCGACGGCAGCGCCCTCGACTTCATCTACATCGATAACAGAAACGAATACGACCAGTTCACCACGGAGCTGCGGGTTGAAGGCTCCTACGACCGCTTCGATTTTGTGGTGGGTGGCTATTATCTGGAGAGCCAATACGATCAGGACTGGGTAACCATCGGTTCTTTCTGGTCGATTATCCTTCCGCCCACTGGCTTGACCGGGGATCTGGCCAACGATCCGGACGCCGCGGCGCGGTGTGCGAGTAATTTGGTGCCCGATGGGGCGGGCGGTATCAACACCACGCTGTGGTGCGATACCCGATTTGCCCCCGGAGGTTCGGAATTTGGTAATGCGCTTGGCGCCGATTTCGACCAGCGCCTGTTTCAAACTCAAAAGACCGAGTCCATCGCGTTCTTTGGGACGGTTGATTATGAGATCACCGAAAAACTGATCGCGAGCGCGGGCCTTCGCTGGACCCAGGACGAAAAGAACTTCATCGGATTTCAGGCCTACCAGGGATCGAAAAGTCCGGAACTGCGATACCCGTTCAATTTCGAGGTTCCCTCCATTGCACTGAGCAATAAGTGGGACGAAACGACCATCAAGCTTAGTCTCGCCTATCACGCGACCGACGACATCATGCTCTTCGCATCCTATTCCGAGGGGTTCAAAAGCGGCGGGTTCTATGGGGTCAATCAGAACATCCGAGATTTCGATCGCAATCAGTATGATCCGGAGACCGCCACGTCCTATGAGGTGGGATTGAAGTCTCAGTGGCTGGAAAATCGACTGCAGTTGAACGTCGCCGGGTTCTTCAACGATTTCAAAGACAAGCAGGACTCCAACGTAGTGCGCGATGAGGACACCAACACGGTTGCGTCGGTGTGGGAAAACCAGGCGTCGGTGAAGTATTACGGGGTCGAGGTCGAGACGCGGTTCGTGGTCACTGAAAATCTGGATCTGTTCGCTACGGCGGGTTGGTTGCACGCGGAATACGACGAGTTTTTGTCACTCGGCGCCATTCCCGCTGAAGCTCCTTGCAACCTGGACAATAGTTGCGTGCCGATAGATGCCTCAGGCTTTAACCCCAAGTATGCGCCGGAGTGGACCTTTGGCGCTGGCGGCACCTACGCAGTACAGGTGGGTCCGGGTGAATTGTCAATTCATGCGAAGTGGAACTTTGTGGATCAGCAGGATACCGCCACCTTCAACGACAATACCGGGATCCCGAAGACGAATTTCGTGAACGCACAGGTCGGCTATGAATGGAATCAGTTCCGCATCACTGCGTTCGGCGAAAACCTGACCGACGAGCAATTCGAGATTGTTGGTTGTCTGTCCGTTCTGTTCTGCACCGGCGGAATTCAGCGGGGCGCTACCTATGGCGTCGAACTGGAGATGACGTTCGGTAACTAGCCCGACTCAAATCGGCAAAAGGCGCGGTTATGCCGCGCCTTTTTTTTCGCTTGTTTTTTGCGCTGGCCAGAGCTTGACGGTCTAACCGGTCTGGTGAAACACCGGCCAGCGATCCGCGAGTGCGCCGTCTTTAACAGCGAGCAAATCTCCGAACTGCAGCATCACATGCTCGCTTTGGGTGGGGCGCAGAAAGACGTAGTCATCCACCTGCAGATCCACGGCGTCTGAGGTCGTGATCGGCTGCTGGTTGGTGCTGTGGTAGAGCGAGTCAGGCACCCCCCGCGGAGACACCACGTTGGCCTTCCAGTAGCCGCCGTAGATGTAGTACAGGCGGCGCATGTTCGGATTCCACCACGGCAGAAAGTCGACCATCCACGAATCACCCGGCATCTTCAGTTTATCGTAGCGTTTCAGGATCGGCGTCGCGATGAACAGCGCTGGACGGTTGGCATTCAGGTGATAGGTGTCGAAGTCTGTGGGCTTGACCACGCCGGAGCCCGCAGCCAGGTCATTCATCGTGTGGTCTTTCTCATAGATTCGTAACGTGTGGCTGCCCGCGCCGTTGAGTGTGAGGTGGCTGATGTCGGTTCCGTCGCGGCGCGTGCGATCGATGAACCCCCGATAAATGCCGAGTACGCTTTCTACCGCCGGATGTTCCAGCCCGGCCTGCATGCCGGTGAGGTGCGGCTCATAGCCCATGAACCCGGCCAGCGAAAGGTGTACGGGATCCGCCTTGATGGTTGCAAGCAATGCATCGAGGGCTTCCGGTTCGGGCAGCCCACCCCGATGCAGGCCCACGTCGATCTCTATGTTGATGCGCACGTGTACTCCCAGACGTCTGGCGAGCGCCTGGTACTGCAGCAACCGATCGTGGGTGTCGATCAGCCACTGCACCTGTGTGGCGGGATCAAACTCAGAAGGCGCAAGCTTTCGGTAGAAGTTCTCGGCCGCCGCAACGGGCATCGGTTTTCCGAGCAGCGTGTCGGCGGTGGGAAATGACTCGGCGACGGCGTTCAAAAACGGTTGGTGAAACACCATCAGCGCGTTGGTCTTTGCACGCTGCATGACGCTTTCCAGCAACGGCACTGAAGGCAGCGATTTGACCACCACCCGGTAGATCTTGTCTGGGCCCACCGAGCCGGCAATCTCGTCGACGTTGTGGTTCATCGCGTCTACGTCGATCAGCATCACCGGATGCCCTGGCCCGTCGCGCTTGAGCAGCGCATTGAGCCGCGAGAAGTACGCGTCGTGAGGTGCCCCGCGATCCTCGGGCTTCCACAGCACGGTGGCGCCTACACCGGCAGCGGCAATTCCGGCGGCGCCGGTAAGCAGGGTTCTTCTTTTCATGCCCGTTCCCCGAAAATATCGCGCAGGTGGTCGTTCAACATTCTGCCTTGAGGATCGATCTGTTTGCGAATCTCGCGGAAATCTTCGAAGCGTGGGTACAGCTTTGTGAGTTCTGCATGTTCCAGGGAGTGGATCTTGCCCCAGTGCGGACGCCCGCCATGTTTCCAGAATATCGGCTCGATCAGGTCGAAGTAAGGCCGGTAGTCGGCTTCCGCGGTGCGGTGGATTGAGATCGCGGCGTGATCTTCGTCGCCGGCGCTCATGCTCAACCAGGTGTCGTCGCGGCGCACGTAGCGGTACTCCAGCGGAAAGACCACGTCGACCTCTTTGTGGATGATCGTATGCAGCACTTCCCGCAGACATTCCGCACCGGCCTCCAGCGGCACGGAGTACTCCATTTCATTGAACCGGTTGTTGCGCACGTTGCTGAGGATCTTGTAGGACACATCGACCACCTCGCTGGGCGGAACCTGCTCGGCCATCGCGTTGACCAGTGGCAGACGATCGCGGGGTGGAACCTGCATCCAGCTGGCCATGGCTTCGCCGAGCCCGTCCCCTTCTCCGGGCACCGGTGGTGGGTTGTTGACCGGTTCGTCCGTTTCGTCGGTGGCCAGCACGATGGCATAGTCGGAGTGGGTGAGAGGGAACATTTCGAAGTGCCGGTGTGAAGCTGCCGACTCACCAAAGCCTTCCAGCACTTCTTGGGTCCTCTGCATCCAGGTGCGCGCCTTCAACCGATAGCGGGTCCGGTTCTGCAGCGTCATGCGGGTGATGACACCCAGGGCGCCCAGGCCTACGCGGGCTGCGTTGAAGAGATCGGAATCGTCTTCTGCGTTCAGGTCGAGCAGATCGCCAGTCGGGGTGATCAGGCGTAAGCCGGTCAGGTAGCCCGAGAGGCTCTGAAACCCGATTCCGGTTCCGTGGGTCGCGGTGGCGCATGCGCCGGCCAGGGTCTGCCGGTCGATGTCGGGCAGATTGATCATCGCCTGGTCAATGCCTGCCAGCGCAGGGCCCATGTCGCCCAGGCGCGAACCAGCGCCGAAGGTTGCCTGTTGCGCGGCGGCATCGTGTGCCATCAGGCCGGCGAGTTGATCGATCACGATCAGGTGTCCGTCGGTGGGAACCAGCGGTGTGAACGAATGACCGGATCCGACCGGTCGTATCGGACCACCGGTAGATTTCAGAAACTCGACGAGTTCGTTTTCCGTTGTCGGCGCGAATCTGCCTGCTGGTTGAGCGGTCAGCCCACCCGACCAGTTGCGCCAGGGTAGAGAGGTGGGTTGGATGGCGAGGGTTGGTCGGACAGCGCCAAACAAGCCTGCCAACAGGCTGCTTGCCAACAGCTTGCGGCGGGTGAATCCTTTCATCGCGCATCTCCGACCATCAGATTGATCAACGCGCGCAGATCGTCTCGCTCACACGCCATGCAGTAGCCCAGCGGTGGCATGTTGTTGAAGCCATCGATGGTGTGGGCCAGCAGGGTCGCCTCGCCCTGAGCCAGGCGCGGCTGCCATTCCGCTGCGTTGCCAATCCGAGGTGCGCCGCCTTCGCCGGTCACATGGCACAGCGCGCAGCTGCGCGACCACTTGCCCATCACCGCCTCGGTGACTTCGGAATCAGCGAACGGTTTTGGGTTCTCGTTCGCCGGTTGCGCCAGACCCGGCTGCTCCGTGCACGCGCAGAGCGCGAATGCCAGAACAGCCACCGGTAGCCCGCGCATCGGTATCGGAACGTCGCGTCCACGCCGAAAAATCTCGGCGTGCCGATCATCTCTTCGTTGAAGCCGAAGAACGATAGATCGAATCATTCCTCTCCTCAGGCTACAGGCTCATGAAACGCTGCGGGTTGGCGAGCACAATCTGTTCGGCAACATTTGCGCCGGCGGCGTCGAACGTTGCCTTGGCTTCCTGGTAGGCCCCCGGATAGGTGGAGTCGAAGTGGGGGTAGTCCGAACCCCACAGGATGCAGTGGCCGAGATCCTTCTCCATCATCCAGCGCAGGCCGCTGGCCTCGTCGGCCTCCATAGACACGAAGCACTGCTCATGAAAGATTTCGCTCGGTCGCCGCTTCAGCCACGGGGTGTGGTGGCCCATCACCTCGAAATGTTCATCGAGCCGGTCAAGCCAGTAAGGGATCCAGCCCATGCCGCTTTCAAAAAAACCGACCTTCAGGCTGGGATATCGGTCCAGCACGCCGCCGGCGATCAGGTCCATGACCACGGCCATCTGTCCGAACGGGTGCGCGATCATGTGGTCGTAGAAAATGTTGTCACGATAGCGGCCGGTGGAGAAGCTCTGCATGCGTGAGCCGAAGCTGCCATGGATGCCGATGGCCAGACCATCGGATGCGGCAACGTCCCACAGCGCATCGCACTGTTCATCGTAGAGCGCCAGGCCGTTGAAACGTTCCGGGCGGCTGATGATGCCCGACAGCCCCAGGTCTTTCATACGCCGGGCTTCGGCAACCGCGAGGTCGATGTTCTGCAACGGAACGATGCCCATGCCGAACAGGTGATCGGGGTCGTGCCTGCAGAAATCGCTGAGCCAGTTGTTGTAGGCGCGGCACGTTTCCGCCGCGACCTCGGGGTCGTTGATGTCGCCCCACAACAGATGTATGGATGGAAAGAACAGGGCCTGATCAATGCCTTCGGCCGCCATGACCTTGAGTCGCTCGGCCGGATCGAAACTGCCGGGAAGGATGTCCGCCCAGGTCAGATGCTGGCCAGGCGCCATGCCGCCAGGGATGCAGGCTTCGGCCGCGCCTGCGCCTGGTCGTCCCGCGCGACTGTGACCTTCCACGTATACGCCGCTGATGCCGTTCTCAGTGCGCACCTGCAGCACGCGGTCGCGAAATTCGGATCGGGTATATTCGGTCCAGACGATTTCGGGCTCGCAGATGTGCCCGTCGGCGTCGATGACGGTTGCTGGTGTGGTCATTGCCTGTCCCCCCTTTCAGAGTCAAAGCAGCAATTAGGTCAGAGTAGCCCTCAAGATGTAGTAGAAGAGTACCGAAAGCGCGGCCCCAACGGGCAGGGTGATGATCCAGGACATGAAGATGGTGCGGATCACGCCCAGGTTGAGCGCGCCGATCCCCCGCGCCAGACCGACACCGAGCACGGCGCCGACCAGGGTGTGGGACGTGGATACTGGTAGCCCGGTGCCGCTTGCCAGCACCACGGTCGATGCAGCGGCGAGGGTCGCGGCAAACCCGCGGCTCGGGGTCAGTTCGGTGATGTTGCGACCCACGGTTGCCATCACGCGATAGCCGTAGGTTGCAAGCCCGATCACGATCCCGACGGCGCCGATCAGCAGGATGTACGGAGAAACCGCCGCAGTCTGGGTGACCTCGCCGGTCTGGATGATGGTCACCACCGCCGCCACCGGTCCGATTGCATTGGCGACGTCATTTGAACCGTGGGCGAAGGCCATTGCGCAGGCGGTGACGATCATCAGGATTCCAAAAGTTCGTTCCACTTTGATCTGTTGATCGGCGCCGGAAAGCGCTTCCGGTGAGCTGTGGATCCGCCGTACCATCACAATCCCCCCGGCCATAATCACCAGGGAAAATGCCACCGCGTAGATCACCGCTTCGGTCGCGGTCAGCTCCAGGCCGATATGCTTTAACCCCTTGAGAAGGGTCACCAGCGCGATCACGAAGGCGGTCAAAAAGATATACACGGGCACGTAGCGTCTGGCTTGTACCTCGGGGTGCTGCTTATCAAAGATCAGCCGCTGCCCGGCCTGCACCAAGATGAACGACACTGTGCCCGCCAGCACCGGTGAGATCACCCAGCTTGCGACGATGGACCCCACCTTGCCCAGATAAACCGCGTCAATACCGATCGCAACCACGGCAAAGCCGACAATTGCACCGATGATGGAGTGGGTTGTTGACACCGGCCAGCCAAAGCGGGAGGCGACGGTGAGCCACACCGCGGCCGCCAACAGCGACGCGAGCATCCCCATGACCAGCACGTCGGGATCGCCCGCGAGCGCGCTGGTATCGATGATGCCCTTGCGGATCGTGGAGGTGACTTCGCCTCCGGCGAGAAACGCGCCAAGGAACTCGAATACCGCGGCGATGAGTATCGCCTGCTTGACGGTGATCGCGCGTGCGCCAACCGACGTAGCCATCGCGTTTGCGACGTCATTCGCGCCGATACCCCAGGCCATATACAGGCCGAATACAACGGCCAGAGTGAACAGAATGGTTGATGGATCCATTTATCCGCACTTTATTGTTGTGTTCATGAGGGGTATTTAAAGTACTGCCTATTCTTCAGTCCGCTACTTGGCGAGCATCATTTCCAATCGGTGACCGACTCGCAGGGCGTTATCGGCGAGGTCGCCGATGCGGTCGATGACGCGATATAGGAAAATCACATCCACCGGATGCAGGTCCCTTTCCAGCGCATGGAGTTGCGCACGCACCTTCACCTGGGCATCGTCGTTCCGCGTTTCGCAGGCATCGAGCTCCTCGATCATGCGCCCTACGCGGCGGGCCTGCGCGCCGCGAAACCCGGCGGCGATGAGATCATCAAACTCCCTCACGGCGTCCAGAGCCAGTTTGCAGGCCGCGATCGATGACTTGGAGAATTCCGTTACGATCTCGAGCATCTCGCCTGGAAACGACATGTTACGCCCGACCATCAACCCGGCGATGTCTTTGGCCTTGTTGGCGATCTTGTCCTGACGGGTGAGCAGGTCGAGCAGGTCAGCACGGGCGACGGGGAGAAAGAACCCGCGCGGCAGGTGTATACGAACATCGCGCTTACTGTCGTCGGCCTGGCGTTCAAGCTCCGCGATCTGTTGTTGTACGTTCTCGACTTCGGTCCATACCCGGGCGGTCGAGTGAACCAGCAGGTCTTCAATCAGGGCTGCTGCGCGATAGCACAACTCCATGTGCGCCTGCACCGGTTTGAACGGCGACCTGCCAAAAATGCCGTCGATGTAGTTGGCCACGAAAGTGAAGGCCTCGCTAAAAACCGGGAATGTACCTCACGCGGGCGACGGATGGAATGGTGCCGAGCAAATTCCCTGGCGCGGTATCCCCTCGTTTGCGAAAAGTTGGGATTCCGGGCTAGATTGAACCGGGGGGGGCTGCGCCACGGCGGCGACGGCAGTTCTAGAATTGACGTTGGAATAAGGAACAGGCCAATGGCGAATATCACTGATTTTCTGGTGCGCGACCACGTCGCCTATATCACCCTGAACCGGCCTGAGGCTATGAACTCGCTTAATCCTGAGATGCGCTCGGCCCTGTCTGAACACTTCGATGAAGTTGAGCGAAACGACGAGGTTTGGCTTGCGGTGGTGACCGGAGCCGGCGAGCGGGCTTTTTGCGCGGGCGCGGATCTCAAACACCGGGCGCTTGAGCGTAGTGCGAGCGCCGAGCAGAAAGCCGAATGGGCGCGCATGCTAGAGGCGACCCGGCCCTTGAACCAGCGCTGGGCATTCCCCAAACCGGTGATCGCCAGAGTCAACGGCTTTGCTCTGGGTGGCGGGCTGGAGCTCGCCATGTCATGCGACATTATCGTTGCCGCCGAACATGCCGAGCTCGGCTTGCCCGAGCCCAGGCGTGGGTTGATCGCGGGAGGCGTTGGGGTACACAGGCTGCCGCGGCAGATCGGCCTGAAGCCAGCGATGGGCTATCTACTGACCGGTCGGCACAAGTCGGCGGCGCGTGCCTACGAGCTGGGTCTGGTCAACCAGGTGGTGCCGCTGGCCGAACTTGACGCGGCGGTAGATGAGTGGGTGGGAGACATTCTGCGTTGCGCGCCGCTGGCGGTGCGCGCGACCAAGGAGGCGGCGATGCGTGGCATGGACATGGCGCTGCCTCAGGCTTTCTATACCGCATACGATTCCGAGGTGACGCGTCAACACAGCGCAGACACCCTGGAAGGTCCCCGGGCATTCGCCGAGAAGCGCGAGCCGAAGTGGCAGGGAAAGTAGCAGTCAAATCATATTTGCGGCGCAGATTCACTATGCTCCAGTAACAACGTGGCCTGGCCCATCGTGCTGGCGTCTCCATCATCACCGGTGTTGCGTCCACGATCGGTACTATCGGAATCCTGGTGCCGCTGGCCTCGCCCTTCGTGCTGGCTGGAGACCTGCAGGCAACCTCGCTGCTGACAGCGATGTCGGTTTCGGCGGCGGTGTCGGATATCTCGCCATTTTCCACCTGGGGTGCGATGTTTCTCGCCGCAGCCAGTCAGGTGCTCGATAGACAGGAGATTTTCAGGGCCCAGTTGAAGTACACGCTTTACATGGTCACGATCATGCCCATCATTGCGTGGTCGATATTTGTGCTTCCGGGCTGGTAAGGGGTTGAACATGGAGGTTAAGCGCGACCGCGTTGTGCGGTTTCACTACGTCATCCGCGACGAGTCGGGAGACGCCCCTGAGTCGACCCGAGATGGCGAGCCGCTGGCGGTGCTGCACGGTCGTGGCAATGTGATGCGCGGTATTGAGGATGCGCTGGCCGGCCACCGCGCCGGGGACCAGTTTCAGGTCACCCTGGCTCCGGAACAGGCATTTGGTGTGCGGCGTGACGACTGGACCCAGCGCGTTTCCAAGAAGTACTTCGCCAATGCCGCGCGATTGAAACCCGGCATGCAGACAATTTTGCAATCTGATGAGGGTACGCGGCAGGTAACCGTGATCAAGGTCGGTGGGAAGTTCCTGGATGTGGACCTGAATCATCCTCGCGCCGGAGAGACGTTGACGTTCGATCTGGAGATCGTGGAGGTTCGCGAAGCAACTCCGGAGGAACTCACCCACCGCCACGTCCACGGCCCCGGCGGGCATCAGCACTAGTGGTCGTTGCCTGGATGGCCTGGTCCTGCGCTACGACATACGCGCTAAGGCATCCTCAACAATAAACGCCGCGCCCTTTTCGGCGATCATCACGGTGGGCGCGTTGGTATTTCCTGAGGTAATCTGCGGCATCACGGACGCGTCGATCACGCGCAGCCCGCTGACTCCGTGAACTTCCAGGCGATCGCTTACGACAGCCATCGAATCGCTGCCCATTTTGCAGCTGCCCACCGGGTGAAATATCGTGGTGCCAAGTTCGCCGGCCGCCTCGAGCAGCTGGGCATCGCTGGTGAGGTCTGGCCCAGGTTTCCACTCTTCAGGTCGGTATTTCGCGAGTGCGTCTGCCGCCATGATTCGACGCGTAAACCGCAGGCCCTGCAGCGCGACCTGCCGGTCGGCTTCGGTTGTCAGGTAGTTCAGCGTGATCGCCGGATAGCTGTCCGGATATGGAGCTTTGAGGCGAACATGGCCGCGACTGGTGGGT
>JAYGEV010000241.1:0-2265 GCA_046582225.1 Pseudomonadales bacterium | reverse complement strand
TGGATACGCTGGAAGTCCCCGTCGACGCCGCTCGCGAGCTCTTTGATGGCACGTGTCTTGGCGAGTCCCGGGGCGCCTTCGACCAGCAGATGGCCGCCGCACAACAGCGCGATCATCAGGCGTTCCATCAGCGTCTCCTGGCCGATGATTCGTTGCGAAAGCCAATGGGCTACCGAGGCAACCTTCTCCTGTTCTGCTGAAGCTAGCGCTTCCATCGCATACTTTTCTCTTGCTCAGTTCTTGTTCGAGCCAACGTATTCGGCACTCTCTGTCCGGATTTCGGCAGGGCATCGGCCGGCTATTGTAGCTTCACGCCCGGGAAAAACACCCTCGACCAATCCTGACTATAGTTATCCCATCAGCCGTCAAATGATGACGAGCCGTCAGGACCTTCCTTAGAGCACCCAGACCAGAACAGTTTCAATGCACCGCTACGTTGTTGATCTGCAGATCTCGGCGGCCGAGTTGCTGCGCTACTACCGCGGCACGGCTCGTGACGTGGTGGCTCGCGCGCGTTCCGGTGAACGGGTGAGGTTCCCCGCCGACGCGCTGCGCGAACACGTCGGTCGTGACGGTGTACGCGGAACATTCTCGTTGTCGGTTAATGCCGGAAATCGGCTGCAACGGATCGAACGGCTGGGCTGATCTCTGAATTCGCGCTTCGCGGACGGATTCATCCTTGGTTAAGATACGCGCGTGTACGCCTTGATCCGTTCCCTGTTGTTCCTGCTCGAAGCCGAAGCATCGCACCGAGTCGCGCTGGTTGCGCTACGAACCCTTGGGATGCTGCCCGGCGCCATTCGCCCGTTGCCCTGCGAAACGCGTACGGTGATGGGCTTGTGCTTTGCCAACCCGATTGGGGTCGCCGCCGGCCTGGACAAGGACGCAGTCGCGGTCGAGGGACTCGCGCGGCTGGGGTTTGGGTTCGTCGAGGTCGGCACCGTCACGCCGCGACCGCAGCCGGGGAACCCCAGGCCGCGCCTGTTCCGCATTCCTGAACAACACGCACTGATCAATCGCATGGGATTCAACAACGCCGGCATGCAGGAGATGGCGCGGCGCCTGGCAGGCTTGCGTGAGCGAGGTCGGTTAAAACACACGCGTCTGGGAGTGAATATCGGCAAGAACAAGGAGACGCCGCTCGAGCGCGCGGTCGACGATTACCGACTCGCGATGCAGGCGGTCTACGAATTCGCCGACTACCTGACGCTGAATCTCTCTTCGCCCAACACTCCCGGACTGCGGACGTTGCAAACCGGGGATGCGTTTCTGGAACTGCTCGACGGAGTCAGCGAGGAACGCTCAACCCTGACCCAGCGTCATGGTGTGCGCGTGCCCCTGGTGCTCAAGGTCGCTCCGGATCTGATCCGCGAAGATCTCGAGCGAATTGTGGAGGCGGTGGGCAGATTCGAAATCGACGGAATGATCGCCACCAACACCACGATTGCGCGGCCGGATGTGGAGGGTTACCAGCACGCCCAGGAGCCCGGTGGGCTGAGTGGTGCGCCCCTGGCGCCACTGGCGCAGCAGACCCTGGCCGGCCTGCGCGAACTCAGCGAGGGGTTGTTTGCCATTATCGGCAGCGGCGGTATCCATGGTCCGGTTGAGGGACAGGCGATGCTGGATCACGGCGCCAACCTGCTGCAGATCTATACCGGGTTCATTTATAGAGGGCCGGCGCTGTTGCGAGAGTTGGTTGAAATCTGCCGCGTTACTGGTAAGCCTCGGTAATCTCAAGTAAATTCTCGATGTTGGATTCACATTGTCTGACAATTCCGGTTCGGCGAGCGCCGTTCACGAGAGCGCAAAGGGATACTGATAAGTTCCACGCGCGAACACATCCTACAGGGGGAGACATTAGATGAAACGTTTGGTTCTGGGTCTGGGGGCTCTGCTTTTGTGCGCGCCGGCTTTTGCCGCGGACGAGCTCAACGCGGGAAATACCGCCTGGATGCTAACGGCGACCGCGTTGGTGTTGTTCATGACCATCCCGGGTTTGTCGTTGTTCTACGGTGGCCTGGTGCGCAGCAAGAACGTGCTGAGCGTGCTGATGCAATGCTTTGCGATCACCTGTCTGGTGTCGATCCTGTGGCTGATCGCGGGCTACAGCCTGGCGTTTGATGATGCCGGCTACGGGATAGTTGGCGGGTTGAGCAAGGTGCTGTTCGCCGGCGTGACGGAAAACTCGATGTCGGGCGACATCCCGGAGACTTCGTTTGCGCTGTTTCAACTGACCTTCGCGATCATTACCCCGGCGCTGATCGT
>JAYGEV010000229.1:0-7885 GCA_046582225.1 Pseudomonadales bacterium | reverse complement strand
GCATCCGCTGGCGCTTTTCTGCGGACTGATGCGGCAGGTCTTCGACCCGACCGGTTTGTGGGCCGACGTAGGCATCTACCGCCTTTTTGTTCAACGCAGCCAACTGCTTGCGTTGCTCAGCATCGCAAACCACGATCCAGCGCGCTCTTTGCATGTTCGAGCCACTGGCCGCCTGATTAGCCGCGTCGATGAGCTTTATCAGCAGCTCCTCGGGCACCGGTTTCGAGTCGAGTCGCCGCATCGCGCGGCAGCTGTACATCACGTCGAACAAGCCAATTTCTTCAGTCATTTGTTTTCCTTGTCGGCCTCGCTGATGGTGACATGAGTTCCCCAACCACTGAGTATACTGAATCCGCAGCAAGGGAGATTTGAAATGAGCGATTCTGAAGCCAACATGACCAATGCGTTGGCGACGCTACAGGGACGCATCGGCGAATCTTCGCCACCCACCGACTGGTTGGAGATGACCCAGCAACGTATCAATGACTTCGCCGATGTGACGATGGACCACCAATGGATTCACGTCGAGGTCGATCGAGCTACCCAGGGTCCTTTCGGCGCGCCCATTGCCCACGGCCACCTGACCCTTTCAATCATGGGTCATCTGCCACGGACAACCCAGGTACCCGGACCGCAACTCGACGGTCAGAAACTCGGGATCAACTACGGCTTCGACCGGGTGCGTTTTCCATCGCCAGTGGCGGTCGGAGCCAGGATTCGCGCCGTCAGTACGCTGAAACGAGCTGAAATCAAAGGCGGAATGATCGAGACCATGAACGAAATCAAGGTCGAGGTGCAGGGACAGGACAAGCCTGCGGTGGTGGCCGAGAGCCTCGGCCGACTGGTTTTCTAGCCGCGCTGTCGCGGAGTTCCGCGAGGCTCGGTCTAACTAACTCGGGGCGGTATCAGGTCAGCACAGAACCGGATCAGCACACTTGGCTCACCCGGCTCTGGGACAGACGTTGGCTTCAGCCAGGGCATGCCGTGGCTGCGGTAATCAGGCCGACTTCAGGTTGCCTGCCGCCGTCCTACCGCGCTCGGTCACGATGTCGTAGCTTACTCGTTGACCTTCGGTGAGCGTGCCCAATCCGGCTTGCTCCACCGCGCTGACGTGTACGAACACGTCCTTGTCGCCGCTTTCGGGCTGGATGAATCCAAATCCCTTGGTGGGGTTAAACCATTTAACAGTTCCAATAGCCATGATTGGCCTCCATTAGAATTAAATCCGCACGCAAATCGGGTGCAGTGACGAACAATCTGGCTGTAGTGGTTGACTTTGATACGGTTGCCCGAATATCAGACGGGTAGCTGAAGGCAGCCCAGAACGCAAATCGCGGGCGCAACTTATAGGATACGCCACCGAAATACAAACGTTTCCGCCTCGGAGTGCACGCGGTGCCGGCACAACCAGCGCCCCAAGTTGTCGTATAGTTTAACAAACATGTCGCCCGGTAACCGGCAGGAGAGCTGACTTGAACGAACGAACGGCACGCAAAGTCGAATTCGCAGGCACCGCGTGGATCGAAATCGCGCGCGGCGCGCTGGAGGAACTGGTCGCAGCGTACGGAAAAACCGGGACGCGTTTCAGCCTGTGCGAAGTGTTTACCGACGCTCCTTTGAGCATAGCGGCAACAGGAACCGCCGCCTGGCACTTCTATGTGGACGGCACCACGGTGGTGGTTGCGGTCGGCGAGGTGGATGATGCGGATGTGAAGATTCGGACCGACTATCAGGGCGTATTGTCGAAAGCCCGCGAGTACTACACCCCGGAGATTCTAGCCGAACGGGCCACCCGACCGCCCGAGGAAGGCTTTGATTCCGTGCAGGGTGACCTGAGTCTGGTCCCTGAATATCTCGTCGAACTGCACAATCGACTGTGTGTTATCACAGCATGATTCGTTAGCGGCCCGGCTTAATGTCCGGGCCCGGATTAAGATCCGGGGCCCCGGCTCGGGTTCCTACTCTCTGGGTTCGATATCCGGATCCGCCGACCCGGTTGTGTCGTCCGCGGCCTCATCCGATGCGGACCAGGACGCATCCGCATCTTCCATTTCACTTCGAGGGTCCTCTCAAAGATCATCTTCAAGCGCTTCGTCGGGCCAATCTGAGAACGGAAATGGCCGCGATTCGGTGTTGAAGGTCTGGAACTGCAGTATCTGATACACATAGGTGCTCAGGTTGTGCCCAAGCCGGAGCGCTTTTTGATTCGCGTGACCGGTAAGCAGGACGGTCACGAACTGGAACAGCACCAGCAGGACCACGACGGCCTCGGCGACCGAGTAGGCGATCGCAAAAAGGACCATGAACAGGGCACGCATCCAGATGTCGCGACGGGTGAGCCGTTGTTTAGTTTCTTGTTCCATCACCGCTCCTTTCGGTTAGCTGGCCTAATTAAAAGCAATTTTGATACCAACTAGTTTTTTTCAAACTTATCAACATGTTACGAGATTCCGCCACATTCACTCGTGGCCGGATTCGCCAGAATCAGGCGAACCGCACAGCGTAGACGAACCCGCGGCTAAACCGCGGCGTGGTCCGGAACGTGCGTGGAGTTCACTACGATCTGATGGCCTCCGGGCTCGGTGACCGTAAATGAATTGTGAATATTACCCTCGCGCACCTCGCTCGTTTCGAACCCAAGCGCCAGGTAGTCTGCACGGGTCTTATCGAGATCCTCCACCATGAGGTCGAAGTTGGGCGCTCCCGGCACCGCGGAGGAGTCCTCAATGAGCACCAGGTGGGTGCCACCTCGCAGTTCCAGTACGGCCACTTCATCACCCCGGAAAACGCCACGCATGCCGATCTGTTTCATGAATGCCTCGGATTCACCAAGCGTGCGCGTTCTCAGGGTGACATGACCGATCCATAGCGGAGGTCTTTGTTGCGTTGTCATGATGCTGAACTCCTGTTGTCAGTCCATCCTCAGTGCTTGTCCAACGCTCAGTATGCCCGAAGCTGGCCGCGTTCAGTCCTGGTTGTGCACGGGAAGCTTGCGCCGCCCCCAGAACAGGAACGGACCGATTCGCTCGCCCTCATTAACAAGCTGCAAACGCGGGCATCTCTGCCGGAGGGCCTGGAGCATCACCTGCGCCTCCAACAACGCGAGTTCGCGGCCAAGGCAGACGTGAATCCCGAGCCCGAAAGAGAGAATCTTCCTGGTTGGTCTGTGCACGTCGAAAACGTGCGGGTTCTCAAACACCTCCGGGTCGCGGTTGGCCGCACCGTAGTGCGTGAGCACCTTGGTATGTGCCGGGATCGTGGCGCCACCAATCTGTACTTCACAAGCGGTCGTTCGAAACAGGCCAAGCAACGGCGGATCGAAACGCAGGCTTTCGTTGATCGCCTTGTTGACATCGATGTTGCCCGCGCAGAAGTCGGCCCACTGATAGTCGCCTGACAACATGCGCCACACGAAATTGGTGATGAGCGAGGTGGTCGTTTCATTTCCGGCAACAAAAAGCTGAAGCACCAGAGCGATCGCTTCGTCGTCGGAAACCGAAGCGCC
Source organism: Pseudomonadales bacterium (assembly GCA_046582225.1). Classification (GTDB taxonomy): domain Bacteria; phylum Pseudomonadota; class Gammaproteobacteria; order Pseudomonadales; family Azotimanducaceae; genus JAYGEV01. The sequence goes on along the minus strand of JAYGEV010000229.1, from coordinate 4,380 downwards.
ATCGCGCTGCGCGCGCGCAATCCGGGTCAACAGGCTTTCGTCTTCCGCACCGTCGCGCTTTTCGTTGAGCAGATCCAGCAGATAGCCGCGCATACGCGCAAGTTCACTATCATAGAGAGATGGGTCCTGAGCGGACAGCGCGGCAATGGACGCGTCCGACCAGAGCTTGAACTGCTCAATGTCGTGTGTCGGAATTCCAAAGATCTCGCAGATGATCGTGACCGGCAGCGGAAACGAATAGTGATCATGCAGGTCCCACACATCTTTTGCTTCCACGGCGTCGAGCAACTCGTGTGCAATCTCGGTAAGCCGCGGGCGCAGCTTCGATATGGAACGTGGCAGAAAGTCGCCCTGCACCAGGTTTCGAAAAAAGCTGTGCTGCGGCGCGTCCGAGACGACGCCCGCGGGCGGCACAAAATTGGGTCCCTGGCCGTGTCCGCTGACGAAGCGCCTGGGGTCGCGCAGAATGGTGTTCACATCGCGATAACGGGAAACGATGTAGAACGGCGGCTCGAATCCCGCGTAGCTGCGCACCCGCGCACCCGCCAGCAGGCGTCGCGCCGAAACAGCCGGATCAGCCATTTCCTCAGGCCCCATCAGGTTCAGATCGCCGATGGGGTTGTTTGCAGAAGCCACAACCACTACCCCTCGGTCGGTCCCGGGAGTCGGCGCTCAGGACGGCCCGACCAGACCCAGGCATGGCTGGTGCGACTTACCCCCAGCATCACGCCGCCCAGCGCCCGGGGATGAATGAACAGCCCGTCGTCATTGTCATCCCCTCCGGTCCAGGCATCCGGGGCGATTGACTTGAGTCGCTCACGCAGCGCGCCCAGATCGTCGGTCTCGCCGTAACACATATAAAGGCTCGGGCCGAAGCGCCGCAGGAAACGGCCCATGGTTTTAGCACCATCATACGGACAGATGGTTTCGATTCGATGCAACTCGTCGGCATCAAACAATGTCAGGGCGCCATCGTAGCCGTACTGCTCCGAGCGTATGGGCACGAAAACATCCGCATTGAGGCCAAACAACCGGGCGATCTCGGCGATCGAACCCGGCGCGTCGTGAGTCAGATGTGTCGCCTCGTACAGGTTTTTCATCAAGCCGATGACCGGCCGGTCCACGTGCGGGGAGACCAGCACGTTTAGCCCGGGAACGTTCAGATGTGACTCATGAAGAAACAGCTGGCCATCGAGCGCGAGTCCTTCGATGCCCAGCGAGGACAGATGCTCGCCGACCGCATCAAAGTCATCGGTGCTCACCCCGATGCTGAACGGGCCACCACGCCCCACTGCCAGGTGCTCCTGGGCAAAACCCGCGCCGGTGGGTTCGAGTATCTCAATCAGCGAATCCCCCACCTGCACCGTGATACGTGTGGCATTCAACGCCTCAACCTGATCGGTTGCCGCCACCACGCCATCAAGCACCTGGCACCAGCGATCCGCCGTAGCCTGGGCATTGTCGGTCGTCATCTGAATTCGATCGATTCGGTGCAACATGTCAACAGGGGCTCCTTGCGCCCGGGGTAGTCGCGTTATCCAGCCGATTCAACTTCCAGCGTGGCCTGTACCGCGGGCCGTTCGAGCATCCGCTGCATGTGTTCATGCACCTTCGGATATCGGGCCGTATCAATCCGATGAAACGCCAGCCACTGGCTGATCGTGAACAGATACCCATCCACCACCGAATAGGCTTCGCCCATCATCCATGGCCGGCCCAGCAACTCATCTTCGATGAGTTGGAAGCAGTCCAACATCACCTCCGGAGCTTTGCGTTTCATTTCGGCGATGGCGGGTGGATCGTCCGCCCAGCGCTCACCCCGGCGGGCATGGGCGTGAGCCACATGTACCGTGGCACACAGGTAGCTCGCAAACGACTGCAGACGGGCAAACTCAAACGGATCATCCAGCGGCGCAAGCCGCGCCGCCGGATAGCTCTGCCCGATATAGGCAAGAATGGCCGGCGTCTCGGTGATTACACCACGGTCGGTCTGCAGCGCCGGCACGCGGCCTTTCGGGTTTACCTCGCGATAAGCCTCGGTTCGCTGTTCAGAGGCGGCGAAATCCACAAAGTGCAGTTCGAAATCAGCCTCGGCTTCCCGCAGCGCGATATGCGAGGCACGGGCGCAGCTTCCGGGGGCACAAAACAACTTCAGCATGATCGTTCTCAACGCGATAACGGCCAACCAAGGCTACCCCGCTGGTGGGCTCCTGACCATATCGCAGTCTCCCACAGGCCATGGTTTGTTCGCGCCCCAAGGCAGTGTAGGATTCGAACGGCAACCAGCAAAACGATGAAACAGCTATGAACACAGGCTACAACCCAGATTTCAATCCGACCGGGATCGAAGGCGGCATAGACACCAACCTGCTTCCGTGGATCGACCTGCCTCAGGCTCCCGGTATGTCCATTAAGCCGCTGCGTGCGAGCACCGAGTCCGGCATGTTCAGCGTCATTGCGCGCATGGAAAAAGCGACGGTGTTGCCCGAGCTGGTACACCTGGGCGCGATGGACATGATCGTGCTGTCAGGATCGATGACCTATCCCGAAGGACCCATGGCGGGGACCCTGGAACCCGGCACCTGGGGCTATGTACCGGCAAACTCGAAGATTGCCCGGCTCAGCGCAGACGAAGACGTCGAATTTCTGATGAACTGCTACGGCCCGGTTGCGTTCCTTGCCGAGGACAAGCAATCAGTAACCAGCATCCTGACGAGCCTGGATATCATTGCAGCAGCGAATGATCGAGGCGTGACTCTGGTGCCGAACACACTCGCGGAGTGCATGCAGGAGCGCCCTCGAGCCTATCAGGGCCCGGCCGAGCCACTCGCCATCGCCGGGACGGACTCGCGCGATCTGGTGGTGGCGGCCGAGGGTGTCGCCGGAAACAGCAGCCAGACTACCCATCCCCATTTCATCGATACCAGACTGGTGCCCTGGTCGGTCAATCCCGACACCCCGGACCTGGGTTTGAAGATCCTGCGGGTGAGCGAAGAGACCGGCATCAGCTCGTTGATCGTTCGCCACAACGGGGTTGCCGGTCCGCACTACCACCTCGGCGCGGCGGATTTCCTGGTGCTCAGCGGCTGCATTGGCTACCGGGCCGGCCCGCCGGAGGGCTACGGCCCGGGCATGTGGTTCTATGAACCGGCCGGCGCACGTCACGAATCCACCCAGCGTATCGGTGAGGACGACCTGATCTACACTGCCAACGTCTATGGGCCTTTGCAGTTCGATGACGGTCCCGATACGCCCATTGCTGCGGTGCTGTCGTGGATGCAATACAAAGAAATGGCAGAAGCCGCGGGCGTTCCGCTGGTGAGAAATACCTTCGCCAATGACGCTTCACTGTTGGCCTGGGCACCGATCGGAAGCGCTGCAGCGAGCCTGTGAGGTGACGGAGGCGCTACCGCCCGGCGAAGCACGTTGTCCCGGGGTGACGGTGCAGGATCTGCTCGACCGCGACAGCAGGCTCGTGCCGGAGCACCTGAGAGCGCACTCGTACTCGTTTCTCGGTGATGCGGACATTGGCTACGAACGCTATACCTCGCGCGCATATTTCGAGCGCGAGCTTGAACATCTGTGGCCCAGAGTCTGGCAGTGGGCGTGCCGCGAAGAGCACATTCCCAACCCTGGGGACTACACCGTCTACGACGTGGGGCCGTATTCGGCGCTGGTCGTTCGCACTGAAACCGGAGAGATCAAGGCATACCGCAACTCCTGCATGCATCGCGGCACCAAGTTGAAGCCGTCCCACAGCAGCGGGACGAGTCAATCCTTCCGCTGCCCATACCATGGCTGGGAATACGATCTGGACGGGACCCTCAAGTCGTTCCCCTGCGAGTGGGATTTCCCGCATATAACACCCGAAGAGGTGGGCCTGACGCCGGTACGCGCGGAACTGTGGGGCGGCTTTGTGTTCATCAACTTCGACCCGGATGCCCAAGCCCTGCTCAAGTACCTGCAGCCGCTACCGGAGCACATTGAAAGCCGCCTGTTCGAAGAGCGCTATGTTGCTCAACACGTGCAGAAAGAGTTGAACTGCAACTGGAAAATTGCATCCGAGGCGTTTTTAGAGGCCTATCACGTCATGGAAACCCACAGCCAGCTGATGCGGGCCAACGGTGACGCCAACACCCAGTATGATTTTTACGGGGATCACGTGAGCCGGCTGATCAACGTTGCCGGCACCCCCAGCTGCATGCTCGAAGAAACGCTTACCGAACAGGAAATCCTCGATGTGTTCCTCGTGGGCGATCGAGATGACGTGTCGGAAAAACTGGTGGTCCCGGAAGGCGGCACCGCGCGCCAGGTCATGGCTCAGCAGTTTCGCGACACCGTTGGCAGCAATGGACCCGATCTGTCCGATGTCTGCGACTC
>JAYGEV010000483.1:0-2617 GCA_046582225.1 Pseudomonadales bacterium | reverse complement strand
GGACACGTTCGAGGTCTTCGGGCGTGTCTACGCCGGCCGGCACGGTTTCACAGGCATCGGCGACGTACAGGCGAATGCCATTTTCCAGCAAACGCAGTTGTTCGAGCCTTTCGACCGACTCAAGCCTGCTGGGCGGCAACTCCACGAATCTCCGTAATGTGGCCAGGCGATATCCGTATATGCCCACATGACGCAACCAGGTATCTGCACGAGCAACCGCATCGCCGTCCCGATCATAAGGAACGGGTGCCCTCGAAAAGTACAGGGCCTGACCGTCGCGCCCGCGGACCACTTTCACGACATTCGGATCCGACACAGATTGCTGATCATCCATTGGCTCGCACAGTGTGGCTGCTGTAAGTTCGGGGTCCGCGGTTAAACAATTGGCGACCTGACGGATCACCGCTGGCGGAATTAACGGCTCATCGCCCTGAACGTTAATCACGATTGAGTCATCACGCCAGCCGCACGACGCGGCGACTTCCATGACTCGATCCGAACCGGAGCGATGGTCGGCCCGAGTCATCATTGCGACATAGCCCGCATCGGTAACCGCCTGGCAGACCCGTTCATCGTCCGTTGCGACGATGACCCGTTGCGCACCGGCGCGCGCCGCGCGCTGTGCAACCCGCACGATCATCGGCTCGCCATGGATATCGGCCAGCGGTTTCCCGGGCAATCGGGTCGACCGGTAGCGAGCCGGTATCACCACGTTGAACGTCTCAGCCACTGCTGATTCCATGTTCTTCCAGCAACGCCGTCAACCCAGCCTCCGCCTCGGCGGGCAGGCGCACGGCGATTTCCAGATACCAGCATTGTTCCGGAATCTGCGCAAGATGACGGATCTTTACCGCATCCTTTTCCGTGCAGACCACCGGCCAGTCATTGTCGAATTCGAGTTCACTGCCATCGTAGCGATGATGATCGTCGTATCGGTGCAGAGTCGGCGTCAGGCCAAGTTCTTTCAGCGTGAGCCCGAAGCGAGCGGGATTTCCCACACCGGCAACGGCGTGCACATTCTGGTATCGATCAGCGAAGACCTCGCAAGTCATGCGTTCCAACGAGTTCCGCGATACCCGCACGAACCCCAGCGGTAGCACGGTCATCACGGTCTCACGGTCCACCAGGCCGGTGGCGCGACCGTTGGCAATCACCCAGTCGACTTCGTCGAGCCTGGTTACCGGCTCACGCAACGGTCCGGCTGGCATACAGCGACCGTTGCCGACGCCGCGATGCCCGTCGACCACGGCAATCTCAATGTCTCGAGACAGGGCGTAGTGCTGCAGACCATCATCGGCCACGATGATATCCACGGGCGCGATCTCCAGCAGAAGTTTTGCAGCCTCGACACGGTCGTGGCCGATTACCACGGGGCAATCGGTTCTACCGGCGAGCAACACCGGCTCGTCACCGACGTCCTCGGGATCATCGTCGGAATGAACCGAGACCGGCGTTTTCCCGCCGCGACCGCCATAGCCCCTGGACACGATGCCCGGGTGGTAGCCATGAGCTTTCAGCCACCTGACCAGCCAGATGACAAACGGGGTTTTTCCGGTTCCCCCCGCAGTAATGTTACCGACCACGACGGTGGCCACCGGCGCCCGCCAGGAGGGGTTCTTTCCGGTTAGATACCTGAGCCTGCGCCACCTCGCCAGCTTCGAAAACACCCAGGAAAGCGGTGCAAGCAGGACCGTCCAGCGGACACCGGAATACCAGGCCGTAGCCAGTGTGCCGAGCGCGCGCTCCACACGCGGCACTGCAACCTGCCGCGGCGGCACAACCCCACGCTGCGCGGGGGTGTGATCGGATTCATTCAACAGGCCCTCATCGAACTGGGCCTGATAGAGCATCGCGTAGACTCCCTTCTCCGCCAACAGCGATACGTGGTCGCCCGACTCTACGATCCGGCCTTCGTCCATCACCAGAATCACATCGGCGCTTTCGATGGTAGACAATCGATGCGCGATGACGATGGTCGTTCTCCCGCGCATGACCTCATCGAGCGCCTGCTGGATGTACCGCTCCGATTCGGCGTCCAGGGCGGATGTGGCCTCGTCCAGAATGAGTATCGGCGCATCTTTCAAAAGCGCCCTCGCAATAGCGACACGTTGACGCTGTCCACCTGAGAGCAGCACGCCATCGTCACCCACCACAGTCTGCAAACCGGCTGGCAGGTCGTCGATAAAATCCCGTGCGTGCGCCCGGCTCACTGCGTTTTCTATTGCTTCGCTACTGGCGTTCGCCAAACCGCCATAGGCAATGTTGCGTTCCACCGAATCGTTGAACAGCGTTACCTGTTGCGTCACCAGCGCAATCTGCCGGCGCAGGGACTGCAGCTGGTAACTCGACAGCGGTTCTCCGTCGAGCAGGATCTCGCCCCGGCTCGGCTCGTAGAAACGAGGAATTAGGCTCGCCACAGTCGACTTGCCGCTGCCAGACTTTCCGACCAGCGCAACGGTCTGGCCAGGTTCGATCACGAAGTTGAGATCCCGAAGCACCTCGGTCGGGGCTTGCTCATAGGAGAAGCCGACATTGCGAAACTCCAGCCGTCCTCGGACGCGCTCGACGCTGAGTTGACCGAGGTTCGATTCCGGCGCTTCGTTCATCTGTCCGAAAA
>JAYGEV010000464.1:0-4951 GCA_046582225.1 Pseudomonadales bacterium | reverse complement strand
GGAATGCTGGGAATGAACGCCAACATAATGGCAGAGTATCTCCAGTTCATCGCGAACCGACGACTTGCACAGGTCGGTCTGCATGAGCAGTTTCCTGGTGTGAAAAATCCATTTCCATGGATGTCAGAAATCATGGATCTGAAGAAAGAGAAGAACTTCTTTGAAACCCGGGTGACGGAATATCAAACGGGCGGTGCGCTGAACTGGGATTAATCCGATAGTCGGACCATGCGCATCACTTCGCGACTGACCCTGGCAATTGCAACCGCACTGACGTCCATCGCAGCGCTTCAGGCCGCCGAACCCAGCTACACAGTCCACGGGCTGGAGAAACCGGCCCACATCATCGTTGATCACTGGGGCGTACCACATATATACGCACAGACACACTACGATGCGTTTTTTGTCCAGGGGTTCAATTCAGCACGCGACAGGCTCTGGCAGATAGATTTGTGGCGCCGGCGCGGGCTGGGGCAGCTGGCGGAGGTCCTCGGTCCGGCATACGTCGAGCAGGACAGGGCCGCACGCCTGTTCGTCTACCGCAAGGACATGCACTCCGAGTGGCTTGCTTACGGATCGGATGCCAAGCGCATCGCCCAGGCGTTCACTTCGGGCATCAACGCGTACGTCGACCTGCTGGAACAACAGCCTGATCTCAAGCCGGTGGAGTTTCGGCTGCTCGGATACGTACCGTCGCGATGGGCACCCGAAGACGTCGTTCGCATACGCAGCAACGGGCTCTGGCGCAACGTCGCCAGCGAGGTCAAACGGTCACGCATCGCATGCCAGCATGGGTTGAAAACCGCATCCCTGTGGAAAGTTCTACAGCCCGACTGGACACCCGAAGTACCCGAAGGGCTCAACCCGTGCGACATTCCTGCGGCGGTAATCGATACGTATCTGCTCGCAAAGGCGCCGGTAGATTTCACACAACTCGAGCGCGCAGCGGCCGGACAGGATCCAACACTCGCCATCGCAGATGACGCGATCGAAGCCGCATGGATCCGAGAACTGGTGGATGACCGCGGCAGCAACAACTGGGTAGTCGCCCCCAACCGCACCGCGACCGGCAGACCCATTCTGGCCAACGATCCGCATCGCGCCCATGCGGTGCCATCGCTCCGCTACATTGCTCATCTCGTCGCGCCCGGGCTCAACGTGATTGGCGCCGGCGAGCCCGCGTTACCCGGAATCTCCATCGGCCACAACGAACGCATCGCGTTCGGCCTGACGATCTTCCCAATCGATCAGGAAGATCTGTACATCTACGAACGCAGAGGCGGAGGCTACGTTTATCGCAATCGAGTTGAGCCGCTGATCACCGTCGAAGAGCTGGTGGGCGTACGGGGTGAGCAGAGTAAAAGAGTCACGTTGAAATTCACCCGCCACGGTCCGGTGGTTTATCAGACTCGAAAGCATCTGTTTGCGGTACGCGCAGCGTGGCTGGAGCCTGGGATGGCGCCCTATTTCGGCAGCGTAGAGTACATGCGCGCTGGAAACTGGCGGGAGTTCCGGGCCGCACTCAACCGCTGGGGCGCACCATCAGAAAATCAGGTCTATGCCGACATCGACGGTAATATCGGCTACAAACCGGCCGGGTTGTTTCCCAGGCGCCAGACCTGGGATGGATTGCTGCCGGTACCCGGCGACGGTCGCTACGAATGGGACGGCTTCTTTGACATGGACGTCCTCCCCGAGGAGTACAACCCATCACGAGGCTTTTCCGGAACCGCCAACGCGATGAATTTGCCCGCTGACTATCCTGTCGACAGGTATCGGATCGGCTTTGAATGGTCCGCGCCCTGGCGCTATCGGCGCCTGTGGGAAATGCTGATGTCCAACCCAAGCCACGATCTGATCGACTCTCATGATCTGCAGCGGGACTATCGCTCGCTGTTCGCACGGGAAGTCATCGCCCGACTACCGCCAGTACCGGATGAAGCTGAACCAGCATCCTCAGGGACCTGGGGCCAAGCTCTGGCGCTGTTGAAGGGTTGGGATGCACGCATGCAGGTCGACTCTCCTGCCGCGGCGTTATTCGGGGTCTGGTTCTACCGGCACCTGCAGCCTGCGCTGACCACCGCGGTGGCCCCGGAAGCCGCCGAACTGATCGGCGCGCTGGACGGAATTACCGTGCTGGATAAACTGGATCAGCCCCTCGGACAAGCAGTCGCAGCCGAGACCTTGCCCGCCGCCTACGCCGAAACCACAGCGCTTCTCGGTGCGGATCCGAGCCAATGGCGCTGGGGCGACCTACACCAGATCAAATTTCAACACCCGTTGCTGGGGCTGGTCGAAGGCGCCAGCAAAATCGCCCTGACCTATCCGGCCTACCCACGCGGTGGCAGCGCCAATACGCCCAACAACACAAGCTTCCGGGCGGAAGACTTCCTGGTTCGGGCGGGAGCATCGTTTCGAATGGTGGTGGATGTCGGCCGTTGGGACGACGCAGAGATGACCAATGCACCCGGGCAATCCGGCGATCCACGCTCCCCGTACTACGCAAACCTGCTTCAGGGCTGGGCAGAAGACTCGGGCTTCCCCCTGCTGTACTCAATCGAAGCGGTTCAAGCCAACAAAGCCATGCAGATCAATCTGACCCCGGCCGATATTGCCCCACCGGCCAGCCTGGAACCCCGTCTGTAGGCTTGAGGTCAAAATGAGTTTGCAACCCGTCCGATCGTGGATTAGTTTTCCCTCTCCAACAACTTTTTTCTCAACCAAGGGGGCTGTATAGAAGAGCGAACCAAGTTATATCGCTTTGCTGAACTCAATTGCTGTTAACGAGTGCAAGGGCGAGATTCTACTGAACCCCTGGGCCGACGCGACGCCGGATGAGGAATTTTCCCAGGCGCTGCGTTTTGTTGCCATCCGTGAGGGCGAGCACGCAATGGCGTTTACCAAACGCATGTGCGAGTTGGGTTATCCCGTGTGTGAGGAAACCGCGTTCCAGGTATTCAAGGATTTCGACGGAATGCTGGCCTGCGTCAAGTCTTCGGCCAGTGACGCCGACAAGATTGCCCGGTTCACCGGTGACATCGACAGCAGCGAAGCGGCCGCGGATCCGTTCACCGGATTCTTCAACGACACGACCATCGACCCACAAACGGGTGGCCTGCTCGGCCGCTACATTGCCGAAGAGCGCGACAGCGGCCGACGGCTGAAAGCAGAATACGAGCGAATGTCTGCACTCTCATCTACCCCCAGCTCAGAATTTGCCGAGCTCAAAGCCTGCGTGGAAGAACTGCGGCGGGAGATTGGCGAGCTAAAAGGGGTACGTAGCGCCGCGTGACGGTGGTCCTATGACCTGAGCATTGTGGTGTAACCGGGGCGTAACGACACCTGTTGCGCCCCGCCTTCCTGGGGATCGCCGAGGCCTGTTGCTTCACAGGCTCGGCGATCAATCCGAGCCTAACGGAGCTTTACCCGTAGCGGTATCGTTTCGGCCGGGCGCCGATTCATCACTGCCTCGTAAACCCGATCATCCCACTCGTAGTAAACGCGATAGCCTTCGACAATCTCGATCTCGCGCCTGACGGTTCGACAGTCCGCACGCAGATCCCACCAAAGCAATGCAACCAGGCCGGGCTCATGTAACGGCTTTTCAGGCTCGCAGTCCCCGCTGCGCTCGTCGACGTGGGACTTCGCATTAATCGGTTCCACCCGTAACACCTTGCCTCGCGCAATCATCTCGCCAGCGAAACTGTGTGCGCCAAGCAGCGCACACAGCAGCACCGCGACCCGAACCGCGAAACCGATCATCAGTCACCTCCACTTTCAGTGTGCTGACGTAGAACTGGCCAGCCGAGATTCTCCAACGCACTCAAATCACCCATGCTCAACCCGCCGTCTTTCACATTCATGATCACCGCGTAGCTGCCATCGGCTGTCCGCTGGGTAGCGAACTCTGCATTGCTCACCCGCGTACCCAGATAGCGGGCATAGCGCCGTGCGCGGAGGCTCGAATCAAATCGAACCATGTCGCGCGGGCCAGGGGATCGGTCAACAGCATTTGCCGCATGCTGGGTTGCCGTGGCATTGATCCGCTTGCGGTGGCCGTTCACCAGCGCTACATATTTGCGGGCGCCGTCCGGAAGCTGCCGCAGGGTCGCTATGCGCGTGGGTCCATAGTTGTACGCCGCAAGGCTGCGCTCCACATTGCCACCGTCATCATCCATCAACTGACGCAGGTAGCGGGCACCAAGCTCGATGTTGAGGCAGGGGTTGTAGAGCTCCGAAACACGCTTGACGCCGAGATGTTGAGCAGTGCCCGGCCACTGAATCTGCATGATTCCGTGGGCGTTGGCGTCGGAGCGCGCGTCGGGGTCCAGGTTGCTCTCGGTGGTCGCTACCGCGAGCAACAGTTCAAGCGGTACGCTATGCAGACGGGACGCGATCTCGAAACAGGAAAAGTACGGATACGCGCCACTTACGCTCGTCCAGGCCAGAGCGGACACTAACAAGCCAATCAGGACCGAACCGGAGCGGATCATTGTTTCTGCTGACCTGTCACGAAATTCACCTGATCGAGCACATCCAACCGGTCAACCTCACTGGCATAGCTGAACAACACCTGATACCGACCAGGCCCTTCCCGATTGACCCGGAATGGATAGTCAAGCTTGCCGGCCAGACGCCTGGCGAATCCCTGCGCCGACATCTGGCTGCGAAACGGAACCCACACGGCCTGGGTCGGCAGATCGCCCTCCACGTTCACCACGGTGATCTGCGTGGCCGGATCCAGGCCTTCTGGCTTAAGTACCGTTGCGGGAGTTGACGGTGCGAGCAATGCGTCCAGGTCAAGGTGTTCGCTGGTCGGTGTCGCCAACGCGGAGGTGGGCGTCGGGTGTTCGATGGTGTCGGCCTCCACATCGAGCGCGTTCATTTTGAAGCGCTCACCTGCATCCATATCTTTCGCGGGCCGTTTCGGGATTTCGAACGCCTCGAATCC
>JAYGEV010000186.1:0-1738 GCA_046582225.1 Pseudomonadales bacterium | reverse complement strand
AACGGCGGTGGGCTTGGATTGGAAAGCAAGGGCATCGTCAACCGCATGATCCTCGAGAGCAGGGGCGGGTGGACCGAGTCTGTCTTGTATCTGTATCTGCTGCGGGGCACCTTCGCCATGCAGCTTCTGCGCAACCTGCTCACCTGCGCGCACAACGACGCAGAACGCTACATCTGGTCGCACATGATCCAGGATCACGCCCGCCATCTGACCTACGGCTACGACCATCTGAAGTATGCGGTGACCCACCAGGATGGCGCCGCGGCGGTCATGCGTACGCTGCTCAGCATCGGCGAGGCGCTGATGGCCGCGGAACTCAAGGACAGCGTTTTGCGCTCGGCCATGGCCATCATCCAGGGTGGCGGCGTGGACGCCGGAAGGACCGTGGGAATGGAATCCTACCTGCACCTTGTGGGCGACTTCGTGCGCGACTACCTCGCTCTGTGCGAATGGCTGGGCCTGTCCAGAGCTGAGCGGCTGCACCCGTCATTGAAGAAGTACCTGGAGTATTGAGGATGCCGAGTTTCCCTTCTGAGGAATGGTTTCAGTCGGTGCGTGAAGTCTATAACTCCGACAGCAGCCTGCACAGCGGCGGCGGCGGCGCGTGCAATACCACCGCCGGTTTGAAGGTGGGAAGCCGAGGCTTCGTGATTGTCTTCGAGGGTCTGGAATGCGCTGATATCCATAGCGCGGATGAGACCGAAATAAACGCGACAGACTTCGTCATCGAGATGTCAGAGGAGCTATGGAAGGAGATGATTGCCAATGTTCAGGACAACGGCAAAGCCGATCTTGATCACACGTTGAACAGCATCGATCTCCAGCAGGATGAGAGCATCGCATACTCGCCAGCGGATGATCAGTATTGCCAGGATCTGTTCTACCGATACAACCAGAATTTTCAGGATTTCTTCGACGCTTCCGCGCGTGTTGAAACCTCGTTTGACTAGAGGCCGGTCATGAGTGAAACCCTATCAGTCAAGTGGCTCAAACAAGCTCAGAATAGTGTCAATCAGGATCCGTCGTTCAGAAGTCACGGCAATGTCGATACAAAAATGGCGCTGAAAGTAGGTCGGTCCGTCTATCTCATCAGCTTCGAAGGGTTCAGCTGCCACGGCGTTCGGAAGATAAAACAGCCGGACCAGCGCGAAGCTGACTTCCTGGTGGAGATGAGCCAGGTCACCTGGGATAAGTTCCTGGCCGGTCGCCGCGACGGGGATGGGCTCACACTGGCTGAGTTGGACACCATTGAGGGCATCGTTACTGCGGATCCGCGTAAGAAGCTCGACTTTTACCGCTATCACGTGTCGCTTCAGGCATTTCTGGACGCTGGCGCGCTGGCTGCCTGATCGGCCAGTCTAGACCTCGGCACCACAATGCCCGTTTACGCATACCGTTGTCGTGCTTGCGGGCTGTTGACCGATGAGATGGCGTCGGTCGACCATGCCCCTGAACAGATCCGCTGCGAGCACTGCAGCGGCGAAGACACTCACCGAATCATTTCACGGGTCGCTTATCACGCCTCCGAGGCCAGCAGGACTGCCAGGCTGGACCCGAAATACGAAAAGATGGTTGACCACGCGATGAAGCAGAGCGAGAGCGCCGACCTCGGTCGGCTGCTTAACAAGGCAAAGCCTTACCCGACCGAAAAGAACAGGTGACGCGTTGGGGAGCGCCTAAAATGGGGCGTCCCCCGCAACCGTCGTTCGGTGCATTACGCGCCGATGGCCGTCGTACC
>JAYGEV010000419.1:0-6804 GCA_046582225.1 Pseudomonadales bacterium | reverse complement strand
TGAGTTTCTACCCGACAGCGACCACCTGTTCGGTGCGACCAATGTGAAAGGCAGTGAGTTCGAATTTGCGTTGGGACTCGCCGACAGGGTGAACGTGTCCGTTGATTACTACAGCCATGCCGAATTTCTTGGCACCGATATCGCGCAGGATCTGTTGCAGATCGACCTCAACCTTAAATGGTAGCGATGACACGATCCACCACAATCGGCTAAGGTTCGGCATCTGTTGACCGAGCATTGAAATGGGAGAGCGAACATGGGCGCGAAAGCACAGATCACATCCTCAGACGGATTCACCCTCGGCGCATATCAGGCGGAACCGACGGGAGGACCAAAGGGTGCCGTCGTGGTGATTCAGGAGATTTTCGGGGTGAACTCGCACATTCGCGACGTGGTCGACGGGTATGCGGCGGACGGTTATTTCGCGGTCGCCCCGCAGATCTTCGATCGGGTCGACCGGGATATTGAGTTGGGTTACGAAGAAGCCGATATGGGCGCCGGAATCGAAATTGCATTTCAAAAACTCGATCAGGCCCTCGCGTTGCAGGACATTCAAGCCGCCATCGAGGTCGCGTCCGTGCACGGTAAGGTCGGCGTTGTTGGGTATTGTTTTGGCGGATTGCTGACCTGGCTCTCGGCCTGTGAGCTTCAGGGCGTCAGTGCGGCATCCGCGTACTACGGAGGTGGACTGGCGGGGGAGGCGGGGCGGACGGCCGAATGCCCCGTGATCATGCACTTTGGAGAGCTTGACGCGCATATCCCGATGAGTGACGTCGAAAAGGTAAAAGATGCCCAGCCGGATGTGCAGGTGTACGTTTACGGCGCAGACCATGGTTTTAACTGCGACCAGCGCGCGAGCTATCACGCCGAATCGGCGGCCACGGCCAAGGAGCGCACGCTGGCCTTTTTTGCCGAGCAGCTGGCGTGATCGACTCACCGAACAGCCGAGGACAACGCGCGAATCCGCGTCAAGCTTGACTTCCAAGGGGGGTTTGTTGATCCTTCGGCAACGGAAAAGGGGCGGGGCACAAAACGTTGCTTATGGGCGCGTGCACTCCGCATGTTGACTGCAGACGATTACGCCGCAGTTCGGTTGTAAGGTGGCTGCAGACGGGCTGTAAGCAGCTCCAACCGAGCTGCAAATCGGCAGTTAGTTGATCGAGCGAACTATAAGCCTAGTTTCGCGATCGCGGCTGCTTTTTATGCGTGCAGTCCTAATAAAAAAAGGTCTTCGGACACAAGGTCTCAACAGAAATCAAATAATCCCGTAGGAAGTCGTATGAACAAACATCGGATCCACAGGCTTTGGGTGCCATTGCTTCTGGCAACTGCGTTATCGGCTGGCAGCACAATGGCTGCCAACCTGAATGACGTATTTGGCGTCACGGATCGGCTAAACGTCCAGGCAAAGCGATCTCAAGGGAAGATCGATGCGTTGACCGAAGAAACGCGTCGGCTGCTCAACGAGTACAAAACAGTGCTCAAGGAGATTGAAGGACTACGGGTCTACAACCGACAGCTGGCGAAGCAGATCGGCAATCAGGAAATCGAGATGGCGAAACTGTCGGTTTCCATCGACCAGGTAACACTGATCGAAAGGCAGATTACCCCGCTGATGATGCGCATGATCGACGGTCTGGAGCAGTTCGTTGAGCTCGATCTGCCATTCCTCCCTGATGAGCGGAACAATCGTGTTGAGAATCTGCGCTCGATGATGGACCGGGCAGACGTGGCGGTCTCAGAGAAGTTCAGTCAGATCCTGCGGGCATACCAGATCGAGAACGAGTATGGCCGCACCATGGAGGCCTACAACGATACGATCAACATTGCAGGCATCGACCTCAAGGCCGACGTGCTCAAGGTTGGACGTGTTGCGCTTGTATACCAGACTCCCGACGGCGCCTCGACTGGACGATGGGACATGGAATCGGGCCGGTGGGAGGAACTCGACGATTCATATACCACGCCGATTCGTAATGGCATCCGAATGGCCCGCAAGCAGCTCTCGGTAAACATGTTGATATTGCCCGTACAAGCGCCAGAGGCCGCAGAATAATGAAGAAGCTACTCAAAACGATCGCCGTTGGCTTGCTGACAATCATGCTTGGCGCACATGCATTCGCTGCCGAAGGCGATGCGGCTGCGCCAGTGGACGACCTGGTCGTTAACCAGGCTGACTCGCTGGAAGAGCTGTTGCGTAACATCGAGCAGAAGCGGGTAACCGAATCCCGCGAACACACTCGACGTGAGCAGGTTTTCACTCGAGAAAAAGATCAGCAGGCGCGTATGCTCGCAGACGCCCAGGCCGAGCGACGGCGTGAGGAGCGGCGATCCGAGCGTCTTGAAACCTCATTCGAAGAAAACGAGATCCGCATTGGCGATCTTCAGGAGCAACTCGACAAGCGCTTGGGTTCCCTGAGGGAATTGTTCGGTGTTCTGCAGCAGGTCGCCGGGGATACCCGGGGTTTGTTTGAGGGCTCGTTGATATCAGCACAGCTTCCCAACCGCGGCGACTGGCTGGGCGAGCTTGCAGCCAAGATGGGCACCGCCAGCGAGTTGGCCACCATCGATGAGATGGAGCGTTTGTGGTTCGAGCTGCAGCGGGAAATGATCGAGTCCGGGAAGGTCAGCGCGTTTCAAGGCACAATTATCGAGCTCGACGGCCAGCGCGTTGAAACTGAAATTATCCGCGTGGGCTCGTTTGCGCTGGTCTCCGAAGGGGAATACATCAAATACGACATGAGTGATGGCTCGCTCACCGAGCTTGCCCGCCAGCCCGCGGCCCGATTCACCAACAGCGCTGAAGATCTTTTCGACGCCGCGCCGGGCGAGGTTGTGCAATTTGCGGTCGATCCGACCCGGGGCTCGTTGCTCGCACTCCTCATTCAAGCGGCCACGCTCGGCGAGCGGGTTGGCTCACCGTTCGGTGGGATCGCGAAGGGCGAATGCTACATGCCTTTCTGTGACGGTCAGGGCGGCAACGTGGGATCTGTGATTATTCTTGGTGGAATAATCGGAATACTGCTTGCGCTGGAGAGGCTCGTCACGTTGTCCATGGTGGGCGCCAAGGTGGCATTACAGAAAAAATCGGCGACGGCGAATGAAGACAATCCTTTGGGCCGAGTGCTCAAGGTTTACGATAACAACAAAGACGTGGACGTCGAAACCCTGGAGCTGAAGCTGAGTGAGGCGATACTGGGCGAGACGCCGAGCCTCACCCGGAACATCACGCTCATACAGGTGATATCAGTGGTCGCGCCATTGCTCGGACTACTGGGAACCGTTATCGGGATGATCCTGACCTTCCAGGCGATTACGCTGTTCGGTACAGGTGATCCGAAGACCATGGCCGGAGGGATTTCCACCGCGCTGATGACCACGGTGCTTGGCCTGTGCGTGGCGATACCGATGACGTTGCTGCACGCCATCGTGGCGACCCGGAGTCGTTCGCTGATCCACGTTCTCGAAGAACAGAGCGCTGGAATCATTGCGGACCACGCGGAGCAGTCCGGGCAGGCCCTGGGCTAGCGGCAAGACATCATGTTGAACGATGCCTATTTCGCGATCACCACGTTCATGGAGCAGGGCGGGAACGTTTTGTGGCTGATCGCCGCGCTCACGTTTCTGATGTGGACGATGATCTTCGAGCGTATCTGGTATTTCCGTTCGGACCATAAGTTAGTCGTTCGCGATGCGACGCAGACCTGGGAAAGTCGGGCCGAGCGTCGCTCCTGGAGTGCTGCCCAGATTCGCGATTCAATCATTTCGGACGCGTCCGAGAAGATTACCGGAAGCCTGCCGTTGATCCAGACCTGTGTGGCTTTGTGCCCACTGCTGGGCTTGCTGGGAACTGTCACAGGGATGATCTCGGTGTTCGACGCAATGGCGAATCAGGGCGGTAATGCCCGCTCGATGGCCGCCGGCGTGTCGATGGCCACGATTCCCACCATGTCGGGAATGATCGCCGCATTGTCGGGCATGCTTGGCAGCACGTTTGTGAAACGAAAGGTCGATTTCGAGATCGAACTGTTTGAAGACCACCTGACGAAGGACCACTGATCGATCATTGACTGACAAATGAGTGACCAGCGGAGATAGAGGGGAAGTATGCGCCGAGCAGCGAATCGATTTTCACGGACGGACGAAGAATCCGACATTAACCTCACGCCCATGCTGGACGTGGTGTTCATCATGCTGATCTTCTTCATCGTGACCGCGACGTTCATCAAACAGGCGGGTATCGACGTTACTCGGCCGCTGGCACTGACCGGCGAACAGAGGCCAACGGTAAGCGTGCTGGTTGCGATCAGCGCCAACGGGGATATCTGGATCGACAAAAAGCGCGTGGATAGCGCTGCGGTTCGCGCACACATTGAACGACTGCACGCTGAAAACCCCAAGGGCGGGTTGGTGATCCAGGCCGATCGGGATGCCAAGTCGGAAAAACTGATGGCCGTGCTGAACGCGGCACGCGCGGCCGGCCTGTCCGAGGTCGCGATCTCGACGGAAACATAAGGGGTAGCCATAGTGATCTTACGCTATGTATTCGGAGTCACGTTGGGCATTGTGACGACGTTTGTACTGTTTCTGCTGATGCAGGCACTCATAAAAAGCGACAAAAGTGGCTTTGACGAGGGCGTAAAAGGTCGGATCGTCGACTTTGTGCGGTTGCAGGACGACATTGATCTGCAGACCAAACAGCGCAAACCCACACCGCCTCCGCCGCCCGACGAGCCGCCGCCTGACATGCCAAAGCCTACCTTCGACAGCAATGTTGAATCAATGGGCGTAGAAGTGGGCTCGATAAATATCGACTTAAACCTGAACATTGGCGGCATTGGTGGATTTTCGTCCGACGGTGAGTACCTGCCGATCGTCAAGGTTCATCCCGTGTACCCGCGCAGGGCGCAAACTCGAGGCATCGAAGGGTACGTGTTGCTGGAGTTCGTGGTAACGAGGACCGGCGCGGTGCGTGATGTGGTGATCATCGAGTCGAAACCGCCAGGCATATTCGACCGAGCGGCAATGCAGGCTGCCCTCAAATTCAAATACAAGCCCAAGGTCGTGAACGGCGAACCGATCGATGTGGCAGGGGTGCGGAACCGGATTACATTCGAGCTGCGGGATTGAGGAGGCGGGTTTGAAGTTGCTCAGACAGTTGTGGTATTTGACCCTGGTGGCTTGCGTGTATGCTGCACTGCCGTTTTCTGCCGAGATTGGATACCAAGGTGGCACTGCGTTTGCGGCGGAATCCGAGCGGCCCAGACAGAAGACCCGCCGGGTGCCTTCCATGAGCGAATCGACGTTCAAAAAACTTGCCGAAGCACAGGAACTGATAGATCTGAAGGATTATCAGGGGTCCGTCACGTTGCTCAACGATATGTTGACCAGCCGGCGCAGGAAGCTCAATGGCAATGAAGTCGGCCAGGTTCACAACATGCTCGGGTTCGTGTATTTCTCAATGGAGAACTACGAGAGAGCCATCGACATGTACCGGATCGTGGCCAGTCAGGGAGAGGATGTTCCCGAAGGCCTGGAAGTGACAACCTTGTACACGCTGGCACAGTTGAGCTTCGTCATCGAGCGTTATCGAGATGCCCTGAACTACATGGAAACGTGGATTTCCAAGGCCGATAATCCGGGCCCGCAACCGCACATCTTCATGGGCCAGGTGTACTACCAGATGGAGGACTACCTGAGCGCCATCGACCAGATCGAACAAGGTATCAACGTCGCCCAGGAGCGTGGCACTACTGTCAAGGAAAACTGGTGGGCGCTGCTGAACTATCTGTACTTCGAACGGGAGAACTGGCCCAAGGTTCTTGAGACCCTCGAGATCCTGGTCAGGGACTTTCCCAAGCGGGTCTACTGGATCCGCCTCGCAGGCATTCACGGCCAGGAAGGCAATGAGCGCGAGCAGATCGGGTCGATGGAAGCCGCACACGTGGCCGGATTTCTCACCTACGAGCGTGATCTCCTCAATCTTGCTGGACTGTTGATGCAGGCGGAGGTCCCCTTCAGGGCCGCAGTCGTGCTGGACGCCGGTTTTGAGCAGGGACTGATCGAGAAAAACGCGACCAACCTGCGCAGCCTGGGCCAGGCATGGCAACTCGCCCAGGAAACAAAAAAGGCAATTCCAGCATTTGAGGAGGCTGGCAAGCTGTCTGATGACGGTCGTATCTACGAGCGCCTGGCTCAGTTGTACCTCGACAACGACGAATTTCCCAAATGTGTGACCGCTGCCGGCCGGGCCATCGACAAGGGTGGGCTGCGCAAAGTGCAGACGACGTATGTGGTGCGCGGCATGTGTGAATACAATCGCGACAGGCTGACATCGGCCCGAAAGTCCTTTGTGTCGTGTCGAAACGAATCTCGCCGGGTAGACGACGACAGCAATCGCAGGATCTGTCAGCAGTGGATCACGTTCATCGATCGCGAATCCATACGACGTAGAAGGCTGAGGGACGCAATCTAAGCCACGCCGGTAGAGGCCAAATGTTTACAGGCATCGTGCAACGGCTGTGCGCGGTCAGCGAGGTGGCCGACGAACCTGCTTTGCGTCGGCTGACAATCGACCTTGGTTCGTTGGGCAACGGCTTGCAGGCCGGGGCGTCTGTCTCGATCAATGGTACCTGCCTGACGGCCACCGGCCTGGCCGAACCTGCGACTCCCGACGATATATCTCTGGAAGCATGTGTTGATGTTTCTTTTGATGTCTCTTTTGATGCGATAGGAGAATCCCTCGAGCAGACCAATCTCGGCGATCTGATCGTTGGATCGCAAGTGAACGTAGAGCGCTCGTTT
>JAYGEV010000412.1:0-3098 GCA_046582225.1 Pseudomonadales bacterium | reverse complement strand
GGACCACGTTGACAGCGCACGGGTATAACCCTATAAGTAACGATGGGGTGGAGAGAGTTCGTGCGAGGGGCGCGATGCTTGGGCCACCGGCAAGGGCGGCCGAAGAGCACGCCCATGGGTCAAAAAGGGAAACCAAGGGGTAGAATCATGTTGAAATGTGTCAGCATCCGTGCGAACGCGCGAGTGTTTTTGGGGATGGCCGCGATCCTCGCATCGCCAGTAGCAGTGTTGGCCGAGGAGAGAAGCATCGGCATCGAAGAGGTCATCGTGACCGCTCAGCGTACCGCTGAGAGCATTCAGGATGTTCCGATCGCGGTCACCGCTTTCACGGGTGAGTTGCTCGACGAAAAGCAGATAATCACCATCTCCGACCTGCAGATGAATGCGCCGAACGTCAGCTTTACGCCGACCAACTTCGGCAGCAACAGCTTTAGTATCCGCGGCATCGGGCGGCTGGTCACGGCAGCCACGGGTGACGCCGGGGTATCGGTCCACACCAACGACATCCCCATCGCGCCAAACCTGGCCGCGGCGGAGTTCTACGACATGGAACGTGTTGAGGTGCTGCGGGGTCCCCAGGGCACGCTATATGGCAAGGCTGCAACTGGCGGGGTGGTCAACCTGGTGACCCGCAAGCCCGATTTCGACAGCATCAATGGTTATATCGACCTCGAAGCCGCCGACTACAACAACACCCGCTTTAAAGGCGCGTTCAACCTGCCTCTCAGCGACAGGTTCGCGATTCGCGTCGCCGGCATGAAGCTCGACCGGGACGGTTACACCAAAAATCTGGCTGCCGGCCAGGTAGGCCTCGATGGGCGCGTCTTAAGGGGCATCGACAAGGACATCGACGGTCGTGACATTCTCGACCTGCGGATCACCGCGGCGTGGGACATCAACGACCGGGCAGACCTGTGGGTGATGTTCAGCATGTTCGACGAGAAAGACGATCGCTCGCGAATTACCAACCAGATCTGCGTGACTGCAGCGTTACCGACCTACGGCTGTATACCCGGCGAGGTCGGCTTCGAGCAACCGCACGCGTCAGCACAGTTCGGCAACTTGGTTGCTGGGTTGTACTCGCTGGTTCCGATTGGGGAGCCCCTACTGACAGGCAACTTCAACTGGCCACGGCCCACCGATGAGATTGGGCTCAGAAGCATGCACACCGATTTCGAGCCGGTTTTCGAGCAAAAAACCAAAGCGTGGCTGGGAGGGTTCACCGACGAATTCGACAACTTCGAGTTAGGCATCAGCGGTGGGTACGCGGAGTCCACCTACTTCACCCGACAAGATTACAACATGAACGTGGGCGCAGAGTTGGGATTCAACTTCTACACAGGGTCTACCTTATGGCCTATCTCCGACACCGCGGGTGGGGCCGGCGACGACTGGCGCGCCGGCTCGTGTAACCTCCCCGACGGAACCTCTGGCATTTACGGCGGTTGCGTATTTATCGATGATCTGACGCGAACCTTCACGTTCGACCAGTCCGCCTCGGAGGGCGACTACTGGACGGTGGAAGCGAAGATTAACTCCAGTTTTGAAGGGCGGTTCAACTTTCTGCTGGGTGCCAACTTCTTCGATGGCCAGAGCCATGGTGACTACTACGTGAACGCGAACATGCTCGATGCGCGTCCGGATTCCTATCCCGGCTTCTTCGCCGCCACTGGTGATCCCAACGGCGCGACCTTCGGAGAAGGCTGGGCGGTTTTCGGTGAAGCCTACTTCGACGTTACCGATCGACTACAACTGACCGTGGGCATACGCTACAACGACGACAAGAAGAGCGTGCGCGACACCAGCGTGTTGTGGAACGCGACCGATGCCAATTTCCCGCTGTCCACGGCGCTTGCCGGCTTCGCGCTGCCGAAGCTGTGGACTCGGGTCTCTGGATTCCTCAGTGGCGCCGCCCCGACGGTAGCCGAACAGAGCTTGATCGACTTGTACGGTCAGACCGCGGCGGCGGCAGCCGCGGCGGCGACGGGTGCTCAAAGCGCGGAGCGGCTGGCTGTGCACTCGGCGATACCCATCGTGCCGGATTTCAACGAGCAACGCACGCTGACCGGTAGCCCGAGCCAGTTCAAATACAGCGAATTTACCGGCCGGATCGGGCTCGATTTTCGTGTCAACGACGACGTCATGGTCTACGGGTTCTACAGCCGGGGCTACAAGCCCGGCGGGGCGAATCCACCGATTCAGGCGCAATTCCAAAGTGATTCGAACTTTGACTTCGAGCAGGAGGACATCGATTCCTTCGAGATCGGTGTCAAGAGCTCGTTGTTGGAGGGCACGATGATCCTGAACGCCACGGCCTTCCTTTATGACTATACCGGTCTGCAGGTAGCTCGCATCAAGAACAATACGGCCCTGAACGAGAACATCAACGCGGATATCATGGGTCTGGAATTCGAGATGCTCTGGCGACCCGAGTTTGCCCCGGGGCTGCAGATCGATGCGTCTTATTCCAAGCTGAAGACCGAAGTCAAGAACAGCGAGTCGGTCGATCCATTGGATCGCACCGGGGGTGATCCCGACTTCATTACGCTCAACAACTTTGCCTTCATGTATGCGGGGCGAAAGTCCACCCTCGATCCGGTGGTCCCAACGCTGATAGCTTTAGGGTGCGCGGTTGCTCCGGGGGCGGCTTTCCCCACTGCAACCCCGGGGGTGCTTTATCCCGATGGGACTCCGGCGATCATAGATCGGGGGTGTGCCACCGCGTTTGGCGTGGAAACCGTCGAAGGGGTTCCATTTGATCTGGAGGGAAATTCGTTGCCGAACTCCCCGGAACACACCGTTCATCTGGGCGTTGCATATACTTTCGACGTCGAGATGATCGGGGGTCAATTGACCGCGCGCTGGGATTACTACTGGCAGGAGGAGTCCTGGGCGCGCGAGTTCAACGCCCGCGGTGATTTCATCGCCAGCTGGGATCAGCACAACGCATCGCTCGTCTACGATAGCAACGACGGAAAATGGACGGTTAGGGCGTGGATTCGCAACATCGCTGATGATGACAACATCACCGGCCATTACGTCACTTCGGACACCTCCGGTTACTTCCGCAACTACCAGTTGACGGAGCCGCGTCTGTA
>JAYGEV010000367.1:0-5216 GCA_046582225.1 Pseudomonadales bacterium | reverse complement strand
CGCTCGCGAACCTGGGGACAGGATTGGTGATCTAGCTGGCTCAGTTTCAGTGGAAGACCCTGTTCGGTGAACTGATCATGAACGCGGCCACCCGGGTTACCTCCGCATAGCTGCCCGATATTTACGCAATGACGAGCGCTGCTGCGCTGTATTTGATAGAAGAAGGAACGACCATGTTTGATGCATATCTTGGTTTTGTCGTCGTGATCCTGGCTACCCTGGTCGCGCTTTGGTTCCTGCTGATGTACCGCAAGACCCGCGCCACCCTGGGCGTATGTCTGCTGATGGTCATGATCGGCACAATGGTGGGCCCCGCACCGGTAAGTGCGCTGGAGGTCAGACGGGACGCGGAGGTGGTGACCATTGCCCGTTCCGAAACCATCGATGACACCGTCCTCGTTGCGGCCGAAACCGTGTTGATTGAGGGCGTAATCACCGGAGACCTGGTGGCGGTGGGCCGCAGAATCGACATATCCGGGTCTGTTGAAGGCAACGTGTTGACCTTTGCAGAGTCGGTGACTGTAAGCGGCAAAGTGGGTGGTTTCGCGTTAGGCGCCGCCTCGTCGTATGACCTTCGTGGTGCAACGGTGGGCGGCGATTTATGGGTTGCGCGCGAAATGGTCGGCATTGATAGCAATACCCGTGTCGAGAGAAATGTGACCATTGCGGCTCAATCCACTTCCGTCGAAGGATATGTCGCGAAAGATCTGTACGCGTTTGCAGAAACCGTCGAACTAAGCGGCGATGTGGGCGAGGACCTGGAAGCATTCGCCAGCCGCGTGAGATTGCTTGGCGAAGCGCACGTGGGTGGCAATGTACGTTTTCGCTCCGGCAATGAAGACAGACTGCACCGCGCAGCGACCGTTCGAGTAGACGGTGAAGTGGAATTTTTGGATATGCCGGAGGGGTTCGAGACAAGGAACCGATACGCCACGATTGAGTTCTACCTGTGGCAGGTCGCGCGATTGATCGCCGCGTTGCTCGCAGGCGTGGCGCTTCTATGGTTCGTGCCCGGTTATCGTTCCATGTCGATAGGTGCCGGTGCCGGTGTCGATGCATTCAAAACGGCCGGTGTTGGCTTCCTCATCATGGTGAGCGTGCCGATTATGGCGGTCCTGGTGGCATTCACACTGGTTGGGCTGCCGCTCTCGATCATTGCCATCGCCGCCTGGTTGCTGAGCCTCTACCTGGCCAAGATCGTCGTCGGTGCGCTCGTCAGCCGAATGTTGCTGAGCCAGCGCGGCAACTTCCTGTGGACGTTGCTGGTGGGATTGACCATCGTCATCGTTGCGGTGAACCTGCCGTTCATCGGCTCAATCATCAACCTGGTGCTTACCATCGTCGGTCTGGGACTGATCGCGCAACATCTGATCGCAATCCTGGCCCGGCCTGATTCAGGCGATTTGGCTCCGGGATAATGAGCCGGGCGGCATGGGCTCTACCACGGCAGCAGTCTTGTCCGACACGCGCCGCCCGCCGGGAACTTCGCAGCACCCGATTGCCTAACGCTACGAACCTCACCGCAGGAGCCCTGCTCGATGGCCGACAAAACTGAACAACACCCATGGGCGGGACATTCCGGCCCGCATCGTATGATTTTTTCGATCCTTCTCATCGCATCAGTCTCTGGCTGTGCGGCGATGGAAGGTGTTGATGTGGGCGCGAACATTCCGATCGGCGGCATCATCAGCGTCGGTGCCCACAAGACCATCGGTGACCGTCCGGCCCCTGCTCCAACGCAGAAAAAACCTCTGGAAAAACCGGAAGAAACCGCCACTCAATAGTGGTGGCAGGTTAACGCGTTATCGATACCAGACCGACGTTGGTCTAGAACACCAGTCGCAACACGCTTTCGCCCACGCATGAAGGTTTGTCCTGGCCTTCAACTTCCAGCGTGAGTTCATTAACCACCTCGAGCATGTTGCCTTTGATCTCCACACTCTTGATCTCACCACGGGTGCGAATCTTCGCACCCACTGCAACCGGCGCCGGAAAGCGAACGCGGTTCCAGCCGTAGTTGATACCCAGCTGCATTCCTTCCAGAGCGGGCAAGCCAATGCCTTCGCCGCCCGGGAGAAAACTCATGATCGATTGGGTGAGCTGACCATGTGCAATCGTGGTACCAAACGGACCGGTTTTTGCTCGCTCCGGATCGACGTGAATCCATTGATGGTCCATGGTCGCATCGGCGAAGGCATTGATTCGATCCTG
Source organism: Pseudomonadales bacterium (assembly GCA_046582225.1). Taxonomy (GTDB): domain Bacteria; phylum Pseudomonadota; class Gammaproteobacteria; order Pseudomonadales; family Azotimanducaceae; genus JAYGEV01. Next base: position 3,005 of record JAYGEV010000367.1, on the reverse strand, counting down.
AGTGACCTCGAACCAGTCGGTGGGTTCTGAAGGCGTACCAATTCGAGCGGAAAGAGTTTCGTGAGCGTTCTGCAGCGCATCATTGGCCATCGTGATTCCCAGCAAATTCGTGTGCTGCGGATTATCTACAGCGACGCTGGCTGTGTCATGCCCGCGGGCAATCAAATGTGCTTAATCTCAATCACCCACCTTTAACATATTAAACATGTTTTAACGTGTTCAAATCGGTTGCGGTTGTAGTAGCATGCGCCGCATGGATTTGATCACCCGCCAGCGTCAGGAGCGACGTGCCGCCATGCTTTCGGCAGCTCGCGAATTGATCGCCGAACGTCGATACGCCGACATTACCGTGCGCGACCTGGCGGAGCGCTGCGGAGTCAGCGTCCCTACGCTTTACAACCAGTTCGGTGGCAAGGACGGGCTTCTCAGCGCCGCCATCGAAGAGCATTTCCTGGAGGTGCTCAACAGCACGCCGGTGGCCAGTTCGAACCCCGGATACGAACGCCTGAACCACATCATCGACCAGAGTGCGGAGCAAATACTCGTGCTGTCCGCCTATCACCAACGCCTGCTGGAAGCATTTTCCGCAATCCGGTCCACCGCACCCGTGCAGCAGCGCGTGGCCAATCAACTTGCCGCTGCGATGCGCGAAGAGCTGCAGGTAATGGCCGGGCAGAACCAGTTGTCCGATTGGGTAGATGTCAGCTCGATCGCCAATCAGATGACCTCCGCCAGCATTGCGGTGGCCGTTGTCTGGAGTTCCGGCATGATTTCCGACCACCAGTTTTCAGCTTCAATGCAGTATTCAACGGGACTCGTGCTGCTGGGTGTCACCCGGGGCCGAGTCCGCAAAAACCTGGAAGAGCGCGTGAAAATGGCACAACACGCGCTCACGCAGCGGCCTGCCACCCGGCAAAACCAGATCAACAATTAACCAGAAACCTGAAAAAGGGAACAACCCATGGCACGTCCATACCCAAATCACGAACACCTCCGAGGCGGCTTCGCTCCGATTCAAATGGAATGCGACGCACCCGACCTCGTTGTCGAGGGCGAAGTTCCGCGCGAACTTTACGGCACGTTTTTCCGCAACGGGCCAAACGCCCAGTTTGCCCCGCGTGGCGACTATCACCTGTTCGCCGGGGACGGAATGATCCACGGATTCCAAATCGAGAACGGCAAGGTCTCGTACAAAAACCGATGGGTAAGAACCGTCAAGTGGAATAAGGAGCACGACGCCGGCGAGGCGCTGTTCGCGGCGTTCAATCCGATGGACACCGACGAAAGTGTGCGCGGAATTGAGACCGACGGGATTGCCAACACCAACGTCATCTACCACGGCGGAAAGCTGCTCGCTCTTGAAGAAGGGCATGCGCCATTCGAACTCGATCCGTACTCGCTGGAATCAAAAGGCGCCTGGAAGTTCGACGGCAAGCTTGAAGGTCCGATGACCGCGCATCCGAAGATCGACCCGGAAACCGGAGAGATGCTGTTTTTCGGCTACAACGCCGATGGCATGATCTCCGAGCATATGTCTTTTCATGTGGTCGACAAGGATGGCAATCTGACCCGATCCGAGCGATTCAAGGCGCCGTATGCGGCGATGGTGCACGACTTCATGATCACCCGGGAGCACGTGATATTTCCAATCATGCCGCTCACGGGATCCATGCAGCGAGCCATGAGCGGCGCGCCAGTCTACGCCTGGGAACCCGACAAAGGCGTGCATATCGGCATCATGCCCCGCAACGGCACCGTTGAAGACATGCGCTGGTTCAAGGGCGATCCATCGTTCGTGTTCCACCCGATGAACGCCTATACCATGGACAACATCGTCACCTGCGATGTGTGCGAGTTCGAAGAGGCTCCGCTGTTTCCGACCCCCGATGGAACTCCGGGCGATCCAGACAAGGCGATCCCACGCCTGACCCGGTGGACGTTCGACCTGGGTCAGAACACCGACGACTATAAAACCCAACGCCTGGACGATATGGCATGCGAGTTCCCGCGCCTGGACGAACGATACACCGGACTCGACTATCGCCATGGCTACATTGCCTGCGATTCGAATCCGGAGTTCCGGGTGGGCGGCTTCAACGGTATTTCCCACGTCGATCACAAGACGGGCAAGACCGACACCTACGACGTTGGCACCGCATGTGCGACCAATGAACCGGTGTTCGTGCCGCGCTCCGCAGATGCTGCCGAGGGCGATGGCTTCCTGCTCGCAAACATTTACGACGCCGAGCGCAAGGCAAGCCATCTGATCATTCTCGATGCACAGAACGTGGGAGCCGGGCCGCTGGCAACCGCGTACCTCGATCATCGGGTACCTTTTGGCTTCCACGGCAACTGGATGCCCGGCCAGGCCTAGGCCTGGGCGCTGCCCAGCGCCGACAACCACCACACAAGCAGGCGAATGGAAATCATTCGCCTGCTTTAGGTCCGAAGATGCGTTCATTGATCAATCGCAACCTCATCATTCTGTTCTGCGCCCAGCTTATCTTTGTGTCGGGTTCGGTAGTGCTGGTTACACTCGGCGGCATTGTCGGCAACGACCTGGCCCCGTCGCGTTCGCTCGCAACGCTGCCGTTATCAATACTGCTGGTCGGCACCGCACTAACAACCGTACCCGCAGCCCTGCTGATGCAGCGCATCGGTCGCCGCGGCGGGTTTGTGCTGGCGGCGCTGATCGCGTGTTCAGGCGCCCTGATGGCCGCATACGCCCTGGAGGAGAAAAGCTTCGTCTGGTTTTGCGCTGCCGCCACCACCATCGGGATGACCCTGGCGTTCAGCCAGCAGTTTCGGTTCGCGGCCTCCGAGAGCGTGCCCATGGAGCGGGTAAGCTACGCAGTCTCATTCATTCTGCTGGGATCCATCGGTGGCGCGTTTCTGGGTCCGGAAATCGCGTCACGAAGCTCCTCATTCACACCTGAGACACCGTTCAAGGCCGCGATGTTTATCAACGCGGGCCTTTATCTGTTCGCCGGCGCCCTGCTGCTGTG
>JAYGEV010000341.1:0-5548 GCA_046582225.1 Pseudomonadales bacterium | reverse complement strand
GTGTGCTGGCTGTTCCCCATCAGAATCAGGATTTCAGTCATATCGTCGTCGATGTCGATTCCGACGATCTCGTTGCGTGGCACCATGATGTCATCCACTGAAACCTTTTCCAGATCCAGAACTCTCAGCAGCATGTTCTGTCCGCGTCCCGGGATCTCGTCGACGCCTTCGTTAACCACCGTTCTGAGTTCTTCCACGCTCAGGTTGTCTTCGGCGTCGTCTCCCTTTTCTTCCGGCAGAAAAGGCCTGACCAACGCATTCGCAATTGCGTTGATAAACAAGACTCCCGGATACATCAGCTTGAGCAGCGGTTCCAGAATATGTGCGGACGGGTAGGCGATTTTATCGGGGACCCTTGCGGCGATGGTTTTCGGCGCGACTTCTGCAAATATCAGAAAGAACACCGTCAGCGCGATAGGCGCCAGCACGATTCCGGAATTGCCGAACAACCTCAGACCGATCACCGTCGCAAGGCTTGCGGCGGTGAAATTGACGAAGTTGTTGCCGATGAGGATTACCCCCAACAGGCGGTCAGGTCGACGCAGCAGCCGGTTCACCTTGCGTGCGCCGCGGTGTTTTTGCTTTACAAGATGGCGTAATCGATACCGATTCAGAGCCATCATCGCTGTCTCTGATCCCGAGAAGTACGCTGAAAGGACCGTCAGCACCAGAATGAATGCAAACAGCAACTCGGATGGCAATTCGGTGAGCGACATCAGCTTTGCAATAGAATCTCCAGCACGAACTTGCTCCCGAAGTAGCTAAGCAACAACAACGAAAACGCGATCAGCGTCCAGCGCACCGCGGAAACTCCGCGCCATCCCAGAATCTTGTGCCCAGCCAACAGAACGACGTACATCACCCAGGACAATGAGGACAGAATCGTGTGGTGTGCAACGTGCTGATCAAACATGTCGTCGAGAAATGCAAAGCCGCTGGCGATCGCGACGCTCAGCGCCGCAAGTCCTGCCCACAGCATGGTGAACAGCAGCGTTTCCATGGTTTCAAGCGGCGGCAGCAACCTGATCAGCGCGATCCCGTGTTTTGCGCGCAGATAATGTTCCTGAACACCCAGCGCTATTGATTGACAAGCCGCCATAAACAAAACGCTGTAGGCCGCGATGGACACCAAAATATGGAATATCAGGTTCGCGGACAATTGCTCGAGCGGAGCGAACGCTGACTCGCCGACGAGCGTGCCAACCACTCCGAGTGCACTGATCGGAAACACCAGCACCATCAGATTGTGAACCGGCAGCCGCAGCGAGGCCAGCACTACAAACGCAGCCATCACCAGCGTCACCAGGCTGGCGGTTGTGAACAAACCCAGGTGAATGCCTTGTGGTGAAGCGATCGCCCAGTAGGTTGTCAGCGCGTGAAGGAACAGCGCCGGTACTGCGATCCCAAGCAGCGGTCTCAGGTTGATCGAGGTGGACTGTGACAGCCTTCGCAACTGCATGAAGCTGCCGAATAGATACAGGAGAGCCGCGGCAACGCCGGTGGCGAGACTCGAAGTTGTAGCCATCACAGAGAAATCACTAAATGCCTTTGCTTCAAGGAGTTTGGCATAACGCGCTTTGAGCGTGAAGGGCTATAATTTGCGCGCGAATTCACACACGCTCGACTGCACCTTCTGCGAGCGACCGCAATCTTCCACCGAGCTTCTTTTACGAGGTAAGCGATGTTTGAGAACCTGTCTGAGCGGCTCACCCAGACCCTGAGAGGAATATCGGGCAAGGCACGACTCACCGAAGAGAATGTGAGCGCCGCGTTGCGTGATGTACGCATGGCATTGCTGGAGGCAGACGTTGCGCTCACGGTGGTCAAGGATTTCATCGAGCAGGTCAAGCTTCGCGCGCTCGGACAGACCGTTTCGACCGCGCTGAATCCTGGTGAGGCATTCGTGAAGATTGTGCACGAGGAACTCGTGCACATGATGGGCGACGCAAACGACGGACTGAATCTGGCGACTAAGCCTCCAGCCGTGGTGCTCATGGCCGGATTGCAAGGTGCTGGCAAGACCACCACCGTCGCCAAACTGGCGCTGTTGTTGAAAGAGCGCGAGCGAAAGAAAGTCGCAGTCGTCAGTGTCGACGTCTACCGGCCGGCCGCAATCGACCAGCTCGAAACCCTCGCCTCGGAGGTGTCGGCAATATTTATCGCGTCCAGTCGCGATCAGTCGCCCCTTGAGATCGCGAAGCGCGCCGTGCGCGAAGCCAGCACACAGTTTGCCGATGTTTTGTTGGTCGATACAGCGGGCAGACTGGCGATCGACGATGACATGATGGCCGAAATCAAACTGCTTCAGGACCAGCTCGAGCCAATCGAGACGTTGTTCGTGGTGGATGCAATGACCGGTCAGGACGCCGCGATTACGGCCAAGGCGTTCAACGACGCGCTGGAACTTACCGGGGTAGTACTTGCCAAGGCAGACGGAGATGCCCGCGGTGGTGCCGCGCTGTCGGTGCGCGCGATCACCGGCAAACCGATAAAGTTCATTGGCATGGGCGAGAAAGTAGATGCACTCGAGCCGTTCCATCCAGATCGGCTTGCTTCGCGGATCCTTGGCATGGGCGACGTGCTCACCCTCATTGAAGAAGCTGAGCGCAAGGTCGACAAAAAGAAGGCCGAAAAGCTTGCGAGAAAGATTCAACGGGGGAAAAAGTTCGATCTGGAGGATTTCCGCGATCAACTTCAGCAGATGTCCAATATGGGCGGGATCAGCAACATGCTCGACAAGGTGCCTGGCATGAACCAGATGCCTGCGGCGGCAAAAGCGCAGGTCGACGAGGGCGCGTTCCAAAAAATGGAGGTCATTATCGATTCAATGACTGCCCAGGAACGGCGCTTCCCCGACGTGATCAACGGCTCCCGGAAGCAACGCATCGCCAAGGGCAGCGGCACGCTGGTTCCAGACGTGAACCGGATGCTAAAACAGCACAAGCAGATGCAGAAGATGATGAAGAAAGTGGCCCGAAAGGGCGGTATGCAGAAGATGATGCGCGGGCTTCAGGGTATGCGGCCGCCTCCCGGAATGCCTCCTTCGGGGCGCCGCTGATGGGTTGGGACCTTGCAAGCATCGCGCGTTTCATTACAATACCGCGCCTTTCAACGCTCAAGACCACCAGCGGTCTGTGCTTTCGGGACAACTTTTTCGGGATAACCTTTTCGGGATAACTATAGGCAAACAAATGGTAACGATTCGCCTCGCGCGTCACGGATCCAAAAAAAATCCGTTCTATCACATTACCGTGGCCGACCGCAGCGCCAAGCGGGACGGTCGATTCGTGGAGCGCCTGGGATTCTTCAACCCACTGGCGGCGGGCAAGTCCGAAACGCTTCGTGTTGATCTTGAGCGTGTCGATTACTGGCTGTCTGTGGGTGCGCAACCTTCAGACCGTGTTCGCAAGCTGATTCGCCAGGCGCGCGACAGCGAGTCTGCGTCTACTGACGCACCGTCTACCGACGCACCCGCGGCCCAGGCGGCCTCGTAGAATCACGTGCTCAGCTTGAGCGCACCGGTGGTGCCGCACATGCCCTCAGACGTCGTCGTGATCGGCAGGATTGGTGCACCGTTTGGCGTGCGGGGGTGGGTCCGAATCAGCAGTTTTACCGAGCCAGCACACAATATCCTGGACTATGAGCCCTGGTTGCTGGAGCGTGAAGGTACCTGGCGCAGCCGTCATCCGGTCGAAGCTAAACTGCACAAACAGGGCTGCGTTGCGAGGTTTTCCGACATTCTGGATCGTGATGAAGCTGCGCGCTTGTCCGGAGCACATGTGGCCGTTGCGCGGGCGCAGCTACCGGAACTGTCTGCAGGCGAGTATTACTGGCACGATCTGGAAGGTCTGGATGTCTGGAATCAGGACGTGCGACTGGGCGTTGTGGACCATCTGATCGATACCGGTGCGAACCCGGTGTTCGTGGTACGCGATGTGCCGGGCGAGAATTCAGCTGCTGAGTCGGGCGCTGACACGCTCATTCCGTTTGTGGATCAGTTTGTTGTCGCCGTAGACATCGAAGCGGGCCGAATTTACGTCAACTGGGTCGATTGGGACTAGTCTTTAAGCACCCCTTCGTCGATACCCAGGCATTGGAACAATGAGCATGTGGCTGGGCGTCGTCAGTTTGTTTCCGGAAATGATTCGGAGCGTTGCAAATACCGGCGTGGTTGGCAGGGCGTTGGAAAGTGGGGCGCTGGATTTGCAGGTGTTCAACCCCAGGGAGTATGCCCGAGACAAGCACCGGAGCGTTGATGATCGTCCGTACGGCGGCGGGCCTGGCATGGTCATGATGGTTGATCCGCTGCTGGACGCAATTGATGCGGCCAGGAGAGCGGCCGCGGACGCCGATCCTGGCGGCTCATCAGTGCCGAAAGTGATCTATCTCAGCCCCCAGGGCGCGCGCCTGTCCCAGCGCCGGGCCGGTGAGCTTTCAGAACGCCAGGCAATCATTCTCGTCGCAGGACGCTACGAAGGTGTTGATGAGCGGCTGGTGGAACTGGGAGTGGACGAGGAGCTTTCCGTCGGTGACTACGTCTTGAGTGGCGGCGAGTTGCCAGCGCTGGTGGTGCTCGACGCGGTGTGCCGACTGTTGCCTGGCGTGTTGGGTAATCCAGCGTCAGCGGTCGAGGAATCTCATCTTGATGGATTGCTCGATTACCCGCACTATACGCGCCCCGAAAGTACCCGGGGCAGAGACGTGCCTGCAGTGCTGCGCAGTGGTGATCACCAGGCGATTCAGCGCTGGCGTCGTAAGGCGGCATTGATGGGTACTTGGGAACGGCGTCCCGATCTTCTGGTCGGGCGCCAGCTGAGCGGTTTGGACCGACAGTTGTTGGACGAAGGTTTGGCTGAAACAACCGGTTTGGCCGTAGCGGACGAGGAGTAAGGATCGTGCGAAGGAACAAGATTATCGAGGGGCTCGAGGACGAGCAGCTCAAAACGGATATTCCAGCGTTTGCGCCGGGCGATACCGTGGTTGTTCAGGTAAAGGTCAGGGAAGGAACCCGCGAGCGCCTGCAGGCCTTTGAAGGAGTGGTGATCGGCAAACGAAACCGCGGCCTGAACTCGGCGTTTACGGTGCGCAAGATCTCCCACGGGGTCGGAGTAGAACGTACCTTCCAGTCCCACAGCCCGCAGATTGCTTCGGTGTCGGTGAAGCGCCGGGGCGATGTTCGCCAGGCCAAACTGTACTACCTCAGAGACCGGTCGGGACGCTCCGCGCGTATCAAAGAGAAGGTCTAACTTTCGAGTCTGTGTCCTTTCGCGTCTGTCTCGATGCGCTGTGTCCATACGCCGGTATGGGCACGGTTTTCGGCTGTGGAAGAGGAAAGGGAGCCAGCTTGCTAGGCATGGGACCAAGGGAGGGGGAGATCAGCCTAGCAAGCTGGACATGTCCGAATACCGGGGAGAGACGACGGCAGCCGGACCTTCGATGAACCCAGGGGGACGACTGGTTTACTTCATCGAAGTTGATAACGAATAGCGCATTTCCTGTGCCAGATTGCGCAGTTCCCCCGCCTTTATTATTAAGTTAATATTTATCA
>JAYGEV010000292.1:0-3013 GCA_046582225.1 Pseudomonadales bacterium | reverse complement strand
GAAGGCTTCAGGCTGGAAGCCCTCAGCTACCAGAGCGCCACGTACCAGGCGCTGCAATCGAGTTTGTCCAAACCGGTTTGAACGCCTGATCGCAGCGGCTAACGGTTCCCTCTTTGATGCGCGCTTTGCACCAGCGCGTCTGCCAGCGTCGAAAAGTTCATGCCCATTGCCAACGCTGCGTCGGGAAACAAGCTCGTAGTCGTCATGCCGGGCAGCGTGTTCACCTCCAACAGAGCAATATCGCCGGTGTCGCTGACTATGTAATCGGCGCGGGACAAATCGCGCAGGTTCAGGGCTGCGTGCGCCGTCAACGCGATGGCTTGCAGTTCAGCGTTGAGATCCTCGGGGAGTGGGGCCGGGATGATGTGCTCGCTTTTTCCTACGGTGTAGCGGTTGGTGTAGTCGTACCATTCGTTGCTGGCAGTGCGAATCTCGATCACCGGCAGAGCCTTCGGTTCGGCGCCGTACAGGTCGAGTACCCCGACGGTGATTTCACGCCCCTGGACGTAAGGCTCGACGAGGACCCCGCAGTCGTACGAGAGCGCAGACTCAATCGCATCGCCGAGTTTGCCGCCGTCCGTCACCAGGGTGACGCCGATTGCGGAGCCCTGGCATAGAGGCTTGATCACGATCCGATCGCCAAGTTGATCGCGGATCCGGGCTTCGGCGCGTTGCGCATCGGCTCCCTGCACAATGACCAGGTCATCGGTCACCGGCAGCCCCTCCCTGCGAAAGACCGCTTTTGCCAGGCTCTTGTCCATTGCCACGGCACTGCCGCGCACGTCGCTGCCGACGTAGGGGTAGCCCAGCAGTTCGAGAAAACCCTGAACGGTACCGTCTTCTCCTGGCGGACCGTGCAGGGCCGGAAACACCACATCCGGGTTCAGTTCCTGCAACGCCGAGGCGGTTGTGGCGTCGAGTTCCAGCAGTGTCGCGCGGTGATCCGCCGCGGTGAGCGCGTTGCTGACCTCACCGGCAGACATGCGGGAGACTTCCGCTTCGGCGGATGGACCCCCCATGAGCACGGCCACATTCAACGAGGAAAACGTCACAGGTTCGCGATCTCCAATGTTGGGAATTGCTCGGCGGGCTCTATCTCGAAGATACGGCAGAAGAACTGATACTCCGCCTCCAGGGATCGCACGATGTTATCCGCGCGACGAAAGCCATGACCTTCGCCGGAAAACTCCAGGTACGCTACCGGAATGCCTTTGTTCGTGAGCGCGGCAACCATCCGTTGTGATTGATTGGGCGGAACTACCTTGTCGTCGCTGCCTTGAAAAAATATCACCGGGCAATCCAGGTTGTCGACGTGATTGATCGGAGATCGACTGTCCAAAGCTTCCTGGTCGCCGACGAGCCTTTCCAGGTAGCGGGATTCGAATTTGTGCGTGTCGCGAGCAAGGGCGTTGAGATCGCCGATTCCGTAGTGGCTCGCACCAGCGCGAAAAGTCCGCCGACGGGTCGTTGCGGGTTCGGGTACCAGCGTGAGTGCCGCGAGCGTCGTATAGCCGCCCGCGCTACCGCCACGTATCGCGACTCTGTCAGCGTCGACGCGCCCACGCTCGACGAGATGTCGAACTACGTCCTCGCAATCGGTGACATCAAGGTTCCCCCAGTTGCCGTTAAGAGCCTCACGATATGCCCGGCCATATCCGGAACTCCCGCGATAGTCGACATCGACCACTGCCCAGCCGCGGCTGGTGTAGTACTGGATGCGCAGGTTCAGCCCTCGTGTGGCCGCGCTTGTCGGGCCGCCGTGGCTGATGACCAGAAGCGGTGGGTTGCTGTTCGGTGATGGTTCGTAGCGGTGGTTGCGGGGTGGATAGAAATTGGCGAACGCGCCGTGCTGATCCCGGGTGGGGAAGCTCAACGGTTCAGCTTGGGAGATGTCGTCCGACTCAATGGGTGCATGTCCGGCTTCCTGCAGGATCGCCGCGTCGCTCCCGTCGAGCGGGTAGCCGACAATGGCTGGCAGCCCCGTGGGATTTTCGGCGATGCAGCATAGGCGCTCGCTCCACTTCACCAGGGATCCATGGCTGGTGGCTCCCAGCGTGTTGGCCATAGGTGTTGCAAAACCTGTGCGCGTATCGATCAGCACAAGTTGCGCATCCGGGCCGTGGCGACTGGCAACGACATGCTGCTCACCGACTGCGGCGTAGTGGCGCATTCCGAGTACCCAGGGTGGACCCCCGTACTCGACGCCGTCTTCCAGCACGCAATACAGGCCGCTGGAATCGTAGCGATACAGATTCCAAAAACCGTTGCTGTCGGCGAGAAACAACAAAACCTCGTCGCCGAGCCACTCGGGTTGCAGCACCGATTCCGTGGCCCCGCCGGCCACTATCATTTCCTCTTCGGGTTCGCCCGATTCCGCGATGGACATAACGATCAACTGACTACCGTCCCACGGCATGTTGGGGTGGTCCCAGCAGATAAATGCCAGCCGCGTCCCATCGGGCGAAAGCCGCGGAGCGGCGTAGAAATCGTGACCTTCGTGCAGGGTGGTGAGGTTGCCGGCGTCGTCGCCGATACCGAAAGCCTGCAGCCGGTTGACCGGCTCTCCTTCGGACCGATGATGTTCTGTCACGGCGATTACGCGATTTCTGCGCGCATCCCAGCAAAGGTCTGCGAAGCGCAGGTCTGGGTCGTTGTCGACAACGGGCTCTATATGCTCGCCCTGGACTCGATAAACGCGTTGGTCAGCGAAGTTTACGAAGAAGATTCCCGCGTCGCACGGCAGATATGCGGCGCCGCCGTATTCGTGAACCCGCGAGCGGAGATTAAATGGTGCGGGCGTGACTTCGCGCTGGGTGCCGTCAAGTTGGCGAGCCATCAGGACCGTGCGGCCCTGTTCGTTGGGCCGGGTCTCCAGCCAGTACAGGATGTCCCCGTGACTGCGTATATCGTGCAGCCCTTTGACATCAGCGACCATCGCCTGGGCAGTCAATGGCGTGTGCCAGCTTCCGAAGGGGGCCACGGTAGTCATGAGTATAGATCGGAAGAGCACACG
>JAYGEV010000278.1:0-2513 GCA_046582225.1 Pseudomonadales bacterium | reverse complement strand
CAACGCCGAGTTCTGGTTGGCCCATCAGTTCGGTGAGCGTGCGCCAGTGTGAATCCAGCGACATCCCAAGAAAAACATAGCCACCGCGACACTCATAGGTGTTGAAAGGGGCGGTGACCGCAAACTGATTGCCCATGCGCTCCATGGGTATGCCTAACCTTGCCATGCTGGGGTACATGTTCGACGCGCCGAGAATGGCGTCCATGAGGCACACGTCCACGTGCTGACCTTCGCCGCTGACATCCCGATGTCGCAGCGCCGCCAATGTGGCAAGCGCGCCGTGGATCCCCCCGAGGTCATCACCGAGGAACGTCGGCGCTTTCATCGGGCCGCTGTCGGGCTCCCCATTCAGCGACATCCAGCCGGATTGACTCTGCACCAGGGGATCGTACCCGGCGCGTTCATGATGGGGTCCAAACTGGCCAAAACCGCTGATGGACACAAAGACGATATCGGCCTTGACCGCTTTGACGTGCTCGTAACCAAGTTGCCAGTCGTGAAGCGTACCCGGCTTGAAATTCTCCAGCATCACATCGCAGGACCTGGCGAGTTCGAGTACCAGCGTTCGACCCTCGGGTTGGCGCATGTCCACGCTCAGACTTCGCTTGTTGCGATTTACCGTCTCGTTCATCAGCGACAGGCTGGAATCGCCGGGAACCCACGGGCCAAGGAGCCGGGTGATCTCGCCGTTGGGGTGCTCGATCTTGATCACCTCCGCGCCCATGTCCGCGAGCAGGCAACCTGCCATGGGCCCCGCCCAGGCGGTGGTGGCCTCCAGCACGCGAACGCCGTGAAGGGGCCCGTTAAAATCGTCACGCGCAGATCGATAGAAGTCTGCTTTATCCATGCTTGTGCCTTGTTTCCAACCAATCCAAACGAAGAATCTCCAGCCAAACACGTTTATACCGCGATGAATAGAAAAACCGTCCCGGCGTCAGCTGCAGCGAACCTTTGCTGTATGCTCGTCGTCATTTTGGATCGCAAGGGGGCGCGAATTGCAGCCGAGTTCACAATCAACATTACAGCCAAACAAAAATGAACCTGCCGCCTGGCCATCGCCGCGACAAGGCTGGTATGTGACCATCGTGCTGCTGATCGGATTCACGTTTTCTTTCATCGACCGTCAGGTGCTCAACCTGCTGGTCGAACCTATTCGCGCCGACCTCGACATCACTGACACGCAGATCAGTTTTCTGCAGGGCCTGGCGTTTGTTCTGACCTACGTTGCGATGAGTGTTCCGATCGGCCGCATGGTCGACCGTTTTAACCGCATCGCCATCATGGTCGGTGGCGTGCTGATCTGGAGCGTCACTACCGTCGCCTGCGGCCTGTCGCGAAACTACCTGCAGCTGATGACGGCCCGTTTGGGTGTCGGCGCCGGTGAGGCCGCCCTGTCCCCGGCAGCGTGGTCGGTGCTCGCCGACTACTTTCACCCGGACAAGCTTGCCAGGCCCATCAGCGTGTATCTCATGGGCCCGTACCTGGGTGCGGGAATAGCGATGATCGCTGGCGCCGAAGTGCTCGACTGGACCAGACAAATTGATCACCTCACGTTGCCGCTGGTCGGCGAGGTGGCTCCCTGGCAGTTCACGTTCATCGCCGTTGGGCTGCCTGGCCTGTTGATCGCGGCCCTCATTGCGACCCTGCGTGAGCCGGTTCGCAGGGGACATGCCGGCGATGTTCGAATCGTCCCGCCCTGGAAGGACGTCGTCGCCTACATGCGAGCCCACAAGCGTATCTACATTGCGCTGCACCTGGGCGTGCCGTTCGTGGTGGTCATGCTCTACGGTCTGCAGGCGTGGATTCCGACGGTTATGGTTCGAGTCTACGAGTGGGACCTGGCGCAGGCCGGCCGGGTCTACGGTGTGATCGCGCTCCTGGCGGGTTCGGGTGGGGTTCTGACCGGGCCCTTCGCAGCACGGTTCCTCGAACGGCGCGGACACCCGGGCGCGCCGTTGCAGCTGGCGATGCTCGGGGCCGTGATGGCTTCTTTGTGGCTGGTCGCGCTGCCGTTTCAGGAAAACCCGGTCATCGGCCTGGTGTGTGTCGCGGGCGCGAGTTTCAGCGTGACGCTGCCGCTGGCCCTGATCACCTCCTCGATGCAACTCGTCACACCGAACGAGATGCGTGGCGTGGTGAACGGCCTGTATGTGGTGACCGCCAATGTGATCGGGCTGGCGCTGGGACCCACACTGGTGGCCCTGTCTACCGACTACGTCTTTGCGGATCCTACCGCAGTCGCGAAGTCTCTCGGGCTGGTGTCGTTGTTTGTTGGACCGTTCGCGGTTGGCCTGTTAGCGATCGGCGTCAGGCCCTATATTGACCGCACGCGAGAACTGGCTGGAGAAGTTGCCACGGTACAGTAACGAGCCGTCTGCCTGCCCGTCGGGCGTTCCGAGCTACCGGGAACTCGACTGAGGGGCCACCAACGCCGCGAGACCCTCGCTGGAAAGAATTTCTATCCAGTAGCCATCCGGATCACGGATGAACGCGAGCCCCTTCATTGACCCGTC
>JAYGEV010000267.1:0-12991 GCA_046582225.1 Pseudomonadales bacterium | reverse complement strand
CGTGTGCTCTTCCGATCTATCTGCTCCACGATGAGTTCCTGGTCATGTTCCATGGTGTCGGGTTCCTGGTGTTTTAGTCGTGTGAGAGCCGAATCATACTGATCTCCGAGCGGGATCCTAAACGCACAATTGGACCCCAGGTTCCGGTGCCTGGAGAGACGTACAAGTTCAGATCGTCGATGTGATAGAGGCCTTTGATGTACGGGAAGATCCTTCGCACCAGAAAATTGAACGGCACGATCTGTCCGGCGTGCGTGTGTCCGCACAGCATCAGATGCGCGCCCCATGCGGCGGCGTCGCTGGCTCCGTGAGGGCGGTGATAGAGCAGTATTCGAAACTTGTCGGGTGCCGCAGCGATGGACTGCAGAACCTTTCCGACCTGGGATCTGGATTCCGCGTCGTCGATCCCGACGAGTTGGATATCACCGAGCTCCACGGAACTGTCGCGCAGGACCTTAACACCAAGGTTGCGCAGGCGCTGGCATATGTCTTCAAGATCCACGTAACGTTCGTGATTCCCAATGATGAAGTAGGTCGGTGCCTCGAGGTCTGCCAGAGACGCCAGTTCGCGTTCGGAGATGTTGCGGAAATCCACCAGATCACCGGTGATGAACACGTAATCCGGCGACAGTGTGTTGGTCCGCGCGACGACGCGGGCGAGGAACCGACCGCTCCGCGAACCCACGTGCACATCGCTAATTTGCGCGATGTTGGTAGAGCGGGTAAGCAATGGCGCATCGATGTCCACGGTGGTCACCGCAATTCGTTGGGCGTTGCCGATACTCGCAATACCGGCCAGGCCCGTGAGTCCGAGCAGCGCCAGTCCGGACGCCTGCCCAGGCAGCTCGAAAAGCAAATTTGCAACTTCCCACGTGATGACCAGGGTAAAAGCGATGAAGCACACGCCGAGCCAGGTCAGCACCACGGCAGAGAGCCAGCGGGTGGCGGGGCTGGGCGCAAACTCGTAGCCCAGGCGGCCCGCCAGGGGCCCGACCATGATCAACATCAGCGCCATGGTTCCGGGTTGCCACAGCGGGAACGCAAGACCCAGCATGCGAATGACGGGATAAACCAGAACGCCGAAATAAAACAGGCTGACGATGACAATGGGCCCAACACGGCGCCATGCTTGAATCAGAGTCTGGGCGGTGGCCTCCATTACCCGGCTGCCGCCGCGATCAGGGAAACGGACGCTTCGGTGGAGGGGTTGCTGAGGGTCAGCGGCAATGCCGCGCTGGGAATAAAGCAGGCTTGTTCAGCGGCCAGCTGCAGCTCACTGACGTGCTCGCCACTGCTGAGGTTTACGCCCCCGGCGACGTTCATACAGACCGCGTAAGGGATCGACAGCGGTGGCTGACACGCCTCGCCCGGCGCCAACTCGACCCGCCACGCTGAGAAGTCTTCGAACGCAACGATCCGGGTAATGCCGGGTGCAACCTCAGCGAACGTCGGCTGCTCCGGAGCATCCAGGTTGAGGTTGGCGATCGCATGCGCGCTGTCCCAGTGATCCTGGGTGAGTACTTCTTGAGCGAAGGAAACAATGTAGCGCTCATAGTTCGGGGTCTGAAACTCGACGACCCGGACTCCGTGCTGAAGCGAATGCGGCACCCACAGCGGCACGACTACGACATCGCCCACGGCCAACGGACTCACGCTGGTGAAACGCTCCATGGCCTGGCGCAGGTCCGCTTCGAGCGCCGGATTTTCGCTCCCCCCGGAATCGATGGCTCTGCGTACGGTTTCGTAGTCGGTTACCACGGCGAGATAGGCGGCGCGAAATGCGTCATCGTCCGCGAACGAGGCCCGGTGCTGCTGGTTCATCCCGAATCGGATCTCGCCATTCCCGTCGGGCCAGGATTCCTCGTCAACGCCGGTGACGATATAAACCTCACGCTTTTTTTCGTGGACCTCGAAGTAAAGATCACCGAGCACTGGCTCCGGCTTCGGATCCAGGATCTTCAGCAGCACCATGGGGCGATCACAACACAGTCGGTCAGGAGCGAGCGCCAGGTAGTTTGAAAGCGGCACCGGGCCGTGCGGGGCGATCACCGAACTTTCGCCCCGGGCTTCCATGCCCGTGAACCAGATCTCCTGGCCCCAGGGCTTGTCGATTATTACCGGTTCCAGCAGCACCGGACTATCCAGCGGCAGTTGCTCCGCGTTCTGCGCTTCGTCGCTTGGTGGGTAGTCGCTTGAAGGGTATGTGGGCAATATGTCCGGTTCCGGCGAGTTTTTCGGCAACCGCGAGATTATAGTGTTTTCCAACCTCGAAAAGAGCTTGGCGTGTTACCAGCCCCTGAAATCTGCGAACGTGCCCGATTAGCCCGCGATCCGCGGTTTGACGGGCGTTTCATTACTGCCGTGGTGACTACCGGCATCTACTGCCGACCGGTCTGCCCGGCGCGCCCGCCGGCGCGGGGAAACGTGCGCTATTTTGCATCCGCGGCGGCGGCCAGGGAGGCCGGCTATCGTCCGTGCCGGCGTTGCCTGCCGGAAGTCGCTCGACGGGTGCCCGAGTGGACCATCAGCAGCAAGGTCGTGATCCGCGGGCTGCGCCTGATCGACGCCGGGTTCCTGGTGGACAACGATTCCGTGGCGCTGGCGGGTGAACTGGGGGTCGGCACGCGCCATATGGGTCGATTGTTCCGTTCCGAGCTCGGCGCTTCGCCCGGGAGCCTGGCCAGGGCCCGACGTCTGCATCTTGCGAAACGGCTGACCGGCGAGACGGATCTGAGTTTCGCGCGGATCGCTCTGCAAGCCGGATATGGCAGCGTGCGACGGTTCAATGCGGACATAAAGGCGGCCTATCAACTCTCGCCGAGACAACTCCGAGGCGCCTCTGCGGAAAGTGATTCTCATTCGCTGGTGCTGAACCTGCCTGTGCGGGAGCCATACAACCATCAGTGGGTGTTCGAGTTTCTCCGCAGGCGGGCCCTGCCGGGATTGGAGGAAGTTCATGGATTCGAGTATCGACGCAAACTTGATGCTGGTGGCCAGTGGATCAGCGTGGCCTGGCACGGTGATGGTTTGCGATTGAGCGTGCCACCGGGCGCGACCCAAACCCTTGGAGAGATCATGTACCGGGTGCGAAGGGTGTTCGATCTCGACGCGGATCCCCAGGCGGTGGATGAGCATCTTGGTGCGGATCCGTGTCTTGGCGCGATCGTTGCTGAAGCGCCCGGTCTGAGGGTTCCGGGCGCCTGGGATGGATTCGAAATTGCCGTGCGTGCCATCGTGGGTCAACAGGTCAGCGTGGACCGAGCCACCAGGCTCGCTCGGCAACTGGTCAAATGCTATGGCGACGACGCCTTTCCGTCGCCCGCGGTTCTTGCCGATGCAACACCAGCAGAGATAGGCATGCCGGGTAACCGGGGTCGCGCGATCAGCAATCTCGCCCGGGTGGTGCGTGGTGGACAGATTGCGTTGCACGACGGCGTAAAGCCGGAAGCAATGACTGCGTCGCTTACCGCGCTGGATGGAATTGGGCCCTGGACGGCCGCCTATATCGGCATGCGGGTGGCGAAGGATCCCGATGCGTTCCCGGACAGCGACTCGGTGGTCCTCAAACAGCTCGGTGCCAAACCTGCCGAGGCCCGCCGGCGCGCGATCGCATGGCAGCCGTGGCGCGCATACGCGGTAATGTACTTGTGGCGGGCGGCCGGAGCGCCTGCGGCGATTTAGGCTAAGACCTGGGAGATGACTATGTACTATTCCTACATGGACAGCCGGATTGGCGAGCTGCTGTTAGCCGGTGACGGGCAGCGGCTGGAGGTGATTGGATTTTCCAGTGGCGCGAAAGCCCGTCGGGCCGATGCTGTATGGGAGCGTTTCGATGATCCGTTCCGCGCGGCCAAGCGGCAGCTCGAAGAATATTTTGACGGTTCTCGTCATGAGTTTGAGCTCGATCTGGCGCCGAAAGCGACGCCCTTCCAATCCCAGGTTCTCCAATACCTGCGGAGCATTCCGTACGGCGAGACCCGCAGCTATCTGGATGTCGCCAAGGCGATCGGAAATCCCCGGGCGGTGCGCGCGGTTGGTGGCGCAAATGGCAACAACCCGATTCCCATTATCATTCCGTGTCATCGGGTCATCGGCAGAAATGGTACGTTGACCGGGTTCGGGGGCGGGATCGAGACCAAGCGCTATCTGCTGGATCTCGAACGCAGCCACACCGGATTATTCGCATCGGACGCGGCGCTGATGGCTACTTCTGGATCTTCCAGAACTTAGATCCTTCCAGTGAAAGGTCGTACATCAGGCCCTTGTTGCCAAACACGAACCCGATAATGGGGTCTTTGAAGGTGTGGGTGTCGATTTCCTTTCCCACGCCGAACTGCAAGATGGCAACTGAGCCATCCACGCCCGCCTCCCAGCCGTCACTTTGGCGAAAGTCTTCGAGGGCCTTGTCTGTCATGAACATCAGGACCTCGGTTTTGGCCTGCGCCCCGAGTTGGAAACCGAACGATGCCGCGGTGACCCGGTAGTACTGCACCGGTTGCTGATCAACCATCAGCGCGCCCTCGCCGTACTCGCCTCCCAGGCCGGCGCCCAGTTTGTACACGCGGGGAAATACCAGCAACCCAGAGGCCTTGCTGGCGAGTTCACGGGCGGCGGGTTCTTCCGCATACAGAGCCACGATGGATGATTTTATGCGAGCGTCGATCTCTACCTTGGAGGCTGACCAGGCGGAGCCTGCAAGGCTGAAAACGAGCAAGGCCAGCAACGGGTAAAGGGTGGTACGAGGCATAATCCGTTTTCTTGGAAGCTAAAATTCGCGGCGTTTATAGCACCAGCCCGGCTCTACGTCGAGGTGCGATATTTTGTAACTGTTCAGTTACCATTCAGCATTGGCAGGTTCCCCGCGTTTCTTCTCGTAGTGCTCGGTCGGAGCCGGATAGTAACTGTATAGTTACTTATTAAGCATGGTGTATTGAAGGATAACTAAATGGTTACTAAGCGCGACCCTCCGGGTGTTCAAAAACGGATCCTGGACGCCGCTGCACGCGTTTTTGCGACTCAAGGGCCCGCCGGCGCTCGAATCGACGTCATTGCCGCGGAAGCCGGGGTGAACAAACGCATGCTCTACCATTACTTCGGCGCCAAGCAGGATCTGTTTGCAGCCGTCATTGACGACCGGCTGGGAACCGGGTTGAACCTGCCCGGCGCATCCGGGCTGCTGAGCGACGGCGCCCCGATGGCGTTGATGGATCTGAGGCTGATGGTCTGGGCCACAATTGCCGGTGTCGAACTGGGCGTCGAGCAGGCCAGTCGCTGGGAGCCTCTGCTCACCGAACTGGCGCAGGAGCAGCACGCCGGCCGATTGCGTGACGACGTGGACCCGGGGCTCATTGCTCTGGTCCTGTTGGCGGGATCTGCGCTGCCGGACCTGCTGGGAGACTGTGCGAAACTGGCTGTTGCGGCTGATGGCCAATTCGCGGCCCAGCTTCGAATTCTCCTGCAACCCGGGCCGGTGGGCCATTCCCGCGGCGATCGTCCGCGGGTTCGGATGATGCCTGAGGTTCGCCATCGCGGATGACGGTCAGCGTCTGGCGAGGTTTTCGAACTCGATGAAATACTCGGGGAAGGTCTTGCTCACACAGTCCGGGTCATTGATCGTGACCGGCTCGCCCCCAAGCGCGCAAAGGGCGAAGCACATTGCCATGCGGTGATCGTCGTAGGTATCGATGCAGGCAGATTGCCATCGCGCGGGCGGCGTTATCTCCAGAAAATCGTCCCCCTCCACGACCGTCGCGCCGACCTTGGCGAGTTCTCTGGCCATCGCGTCGAGGCGGTCGGTTTCTTTCACCCGCCAGTTGGAGATGTTGCGGATCTTCGTTGTGCCTGTGGCAAACAGCGCCAGCACCGCGACCGTCATTGCGGCATCAGGAATGTGGTTTAGATCTAGATCCACGCTGTTCAGCACCTGCCGGGGGTTGGGCTCGACCCGTACGAACTCTCGCGTAACCGTTACCTGGGCGCCCATCGCGCTCAGCACCTCGATGAACGCCACATCCCCTTGTACCGAGTTCGAGCCGATTCCGTGTACGGTAACTCCGTCGCCGGCGATCGCCCCTGCGGCCAGGAAATAGGTCGCCGTAGACGCATCGCCCTCGACCAGAAAACTGCCGGGCGAGCGGTAGCGTCCGGGTTGCACCGTGAAGCGCTGGTAGCTGTCGTGATCGGCGTCGACGCCGAATCGGCGCATCATGTCCACGGTGATGTCGAGGTACGGTCTGGAAACCTGTTCGCCGATGATGTCGACCTGTACAGGGCCGTCGGCAAGTCCGGCCGCGAGCAGAAGCGAGGTGAGAAACTGGCTGGAAACGTTGCCTTGCATCTGCACCGTGCCTCCACGCAGGCCGCTGCCGGTGACCTCGATGGGCGGGTAGCCCGGTTCTCCCAGATATTCGATTTTTGCGCCAAGCTGCCGCAACCCGTCGATCAGATGTGCGATAGGGCGCTGGCGCATGCGGGCGCTCCCGTCGATTTGGAAGCTGCCCTGGCCCAGAGTCAGCGCGGCGGTCAACGGCCGCAGCGCGGTGCCGGCGAGACCCAGGTTCAACGATTCGCTCCGTTGCCGGGTAACCAGTGGACCCGCGACTCCGTTGACCAGGTAGTCAGCGCCGTCACGGTCGATCCGGATGCCGAGCTGTGCGAGTGCCTGCAACATGTAGCGGGTGTCATCGCTTTCGAGCAGATTGATCAACCGGGTGGTGCCTTCGGCCATGGCGGCTAACAGCAACGCACGATTGGAGATGCTCTTGGATCCCGGCAGGCGTATCTCGCCGGTGAGCGCTGGGACCGGTTTCAATGTCAGAGATTGCATCGTGCTCAAAGCAACGCGCCGCGTTCCGGATGCAGTTCCGGGGCGGCGGGCACCAGGGTGTCGATGAATGTGGCGAGATTATCCGCGACCACCTCCACTGACTTGTTGCCGGGCTTTTCGAGCAGGACCTGCCCGGTGGTGTTCTCTACCGAGAGGATCAACTCCGAATCGATCTCGGTACAGGCGAAAAAAACGCTCAGTGGTCTGCGGATGCGCCGTTTGGCCATTGCGTGACCGATCAGGTTGGCAATCAGACGTTCGGCGTCCTCGGAGTTCCACAGCAGGATTAAGCTCACGTGACCCTGAGAGGCTTCCGCTTCCAGACCACCGGACCAATAGCTGCCGTAGTAGGCCTTGATGTCTGGGTGGATTGTGACCTCCAGCGCAGTTTCCAGACCTGCGAAATCGTGAGCGGTGGTCGTGTCCAGGCCGCGCTTTAACGGTTGCCAGGGAATGCGCGCAACGCCGGTGTCGTCGGTGAACGGTTGCGCCGATTCGCACGGCGAGCGCCACTGGGGATCATAGATCTCGGTGAGTTCCGGATAGGACTGCTGATAGTGGGAGACAAAGTTCTCCAGCGCACTCTGAACCGACACCGGCGATTTCCATGACGTTCAACGATACAGCTCACATTGTATCAGGGCGTGGCGCATCAGCCGCCGTCCTCCAAGCGCGGGTGATTGCGTGGCGGAAATCGATGCTGGCGCGGGTTACGGCCGAGCCCGTCGACCAGCAGCCTGCGCTCGCGGGGCGTGAGCTGTTCAACCAGTTCGACGAAAGCAGCGTGGCTGGACACCTGGCTGCGAGCCAGATGCTCTCGAAATTCCGTCAGGGCAGCTTCGATCCGGGTGGGCTCGAACGGCTCGGCAAGCAGCGCGGCGGCCAGATCTCGTTGGGCGCGGCGGATCGCGCCGACGCTGGGCCTTACGCTACGAATATGTTCGCCGACCAGCGGACGCAACACCTTGATGCGTTCCGGTGACAACTCCGGGAGGATTCGGGCAAATCCCATGATCGGGTTGGGGTCCAGGTTGGCAGGCCGCAGATCGAACTGGCTGGCGCGCCCTGCGAAAAATCCGACCAGGGCGATATTCGCTCCGAGAGAAACGACGAGCGTAATGATCAGCCATTTGTTACTGCTCATCGTCAAACTCCGCGAACGCAGCCTCGTAGGTGGGATTGAAGGCGAGCATGCTCAGGTCGTCGAGCATCGAGTCATCATTGCTCTGGGGCAGTGCGATCCCGGCAACGAAGCCCACCAGCAGCATGCACGTGGCAGCCAGGGCCGGACGCCACAATGCTGCGGAAAACCAGTCCACAATACGCTGCCAGGGATCCTGAGCAGGTAGCTGATCGATGATCCTGCGTGCCAGGTCCGGCGGCGCCTGGTGGTTGGTTGCGCTGACCAGCCAGCGATCCATCGCTTGGGCCTCGTCGCGCAGCCGCATAGCCCGTTTGGAGGTGAGCAGCAACTCTCTGGCGGCGGATTGCTGCGCCGATGGCCAGCTGTCCAGATCGCTGCCCCATCGGTCCAGATATTCAGCAAACGTTTGGGTGTTCATTTCTAATCGTTCATTCATGTTCGAAGGCGCTCGGGAAGTTCGTTTTTCAGACGGCGTCGCGCTCGGGCTAACAAAGATTCCAACGCGCTCACGCCGATGCCCAGAATCTCGGCGGTTTCGCGATTGGAAAAGCCCTGGATCTGACATAACACCAGTGCCGAGCGCTGATTCTCAGGAAGGCGCATCAGTGCGATGTTCACCAGTTCCAGGTTCTCGCAGTCCACCTCCTGGGTCGGCGATTGGATTGCCTGCTCTTCGAATCCATTGACAGGGTGTTCGCTGAGGCTTACCACAGCGTGTGCGCGCCGTTTGCGAAACTCGTCAATGCAGAGGTTATGCGCGATGCGATACAGCCAGGTGGCGAGTTTGACCCGCCCTGGTTTGAAGGATGCAGCCTTGCGCCATACGCGAAGAAAAGTGTCTTGCGACAGATCGTCAGCGTCGGCATGTGAGCCGGTCAGGCGGTAGAGGTAAGCGTGTACCGGATTCAGGTGGCGCGCCAGGAGGCAGGTAAACGCCTCCTGGTCGTGACGTCGGACCCGGGCCATGAGCCCGTCGTCGCCGAGCTCACTTAACCGTGAGTGAATCGGCTCAACCTGCCTTTGAGTGCCTGGCGCGCATGCCATCGCGTAGCTCATCACGAGATACCTCGCCGTTGCCGTCGACGTCCAGGTCTCGCAGCCGCGAAGCTCGGCCGGGAAACTCTGCTTTGCTGAGCACGCCATTGGCGTCAGCGTCCAGATGTTGAAAGGCACGGGATTTCATCATCGATCGGCGGACCGCGTGCTGATGTTTGCGATCAAACTCTTCGGCTGACAACTCACCGTTACCGTCGCTGTCGAGCGCTTCGAAAATTTCAGCTTCATGTTCTGCGCGGCGATCATCGCGGACCGCGTCATCGTTGTGTTCCTGCTCACCTCCGTGTTTGCCTGCATGTTTGAAGAATTTCCGGGCCCACGGTCCGGGGTGATCTTTCGGCGGTTCTGCTGCGGCAAACTCATCGCTGCTTATTTCGCCGTCGCCGTTCGCATCGACCTCGGCAAACACATCGGCCGCCTTTGCTTCGGCGTCCGCGATGGAAATTGGGAATTCCATCTTTGGGGGCTGAAAACCTTGAGCGTGCTGCTTGTGGTGATGGGAACCGTCGTGGTGAGCGTCCCCGTTTTGGGAATCACCGGCGTCGGACCAGGCAAGGCTGGCGGCGACGAGGCCGGTAGCAGCCGCGGCGGCGAGGGGTAATCTCAAACTGTTCATGTGTTCAGCTCCATTTCTTCGGCTCCATTTTTTCGGGTAGGGCTGGCTCGTTACAGATGTTGGTTATACGTGGCTGGCGGCTCAACCTGTCGGTTCATTCATCGTTCCGTTGTCGATGCATCGGTCAGTAGTCGATGGCGACGATCTCATGGGCGATCTCGTGGCCTTCGTTGGCAAGGAACACCTCGTCGCCGAGCGTTTTCCCCAGCAATATCCGGGCAACGGGCGAGTCGATGCTGATGAATGGCGGTTCGCGGTCGAACTCATCCGGGCCCACCAGTCGATAGCGAACCGTGCTCGCATCTTCCCGTTCCAGCGTCACCCAGGCCCCAAAATAGACCTTGTTGGTGTTCGGTGGTTCCCGGTCCACGATCACCAGCTTGTCGAGGTGCTTGGCCAGATACTGAATGCGGCGGTCAATCTCCCGGAGTTGTTTTTTGCCATAGATGTAATCGGCATTTTCGGAGCGATCGCCCAACGCGGCGGCTTCGGAGACTCTTCGTGTCACCTCCGGGCGTTTGACCTTCCACAGCTCTTTGAGTTCGCTCTGCAATAAGTCCTGACCCTCCGGGGTAATGTAAGCGGAGGATTTTTCGGCGGGTGGGCGATAGCGGGTCATCTTTGGATTATCGATGCGCCGACAGCCAGTCCTGGGCGTAGTCGACGATCGCGCGCACAGGCATCAGCCGGGCGACGCCCCAGCCGACGGGGCCGTGGCGTTCCAGCCCGGTATCGCCTGCAAACGCCCGCCCGAGCCTGGCGAAGTCGTCATCTGCTACCTGAAGATCTTCGAACCTGACCCAGCGCCGCTCACCGTCGACCATCATGGGTGCGCCTTCGGTTTGATAACGTTTATGCGGAAACTCGGCGCGGTATTCGCCCAGGTGAATGGCCGTGTTGTTGGCGTGGTCCACGCCCATCAGGAGCACGTGGGCATCGAGTTCATACAGTCGGGCGAGGGGCGATTGCTCGCCGAACATGCAGCCTGGCGGATGCTCATCGACGACCCGCCGGGCGTTGGGGCCATGAGCGGTAAACGATACATGCGGGTGGCCGCTGCGCAGGACCTGTGGGTAGGTGCGGAAAGTCTCTGTGACGGCGCCCATGTTGCGGGTGGGCGTAAGCGCGGGATCGTAGGCAGGCATTTCCGCCCTGATCGGATCCCACCAGTCAGGGGGTACGGACGGCGCCTGCCAGTTGGCCGGGTCGGAGAAGTTGCCGCTGTGGGCGGGCATCACCAGGGTTCCCGAATCTCCGAGCACGTCGAACAGCGCGGCGATCACGCCCTGGGCACCGCCGGGCACCCAGCCGACCTTGGATAGCGCGCAATGAACGATTACGGTCATCGCAGGCGCCAGTCCCAGAGCGGCCAGCTCAGCAACCAGGCGTGAGCGGCCGACCGGTTTGCGCTGCCGTTTGCCGGCGTCCTCCAGCAGCTGTTCTTCGCTGCTCATGGTGCCCAGTAGACGGTCTTACCCCGGGAGATTGTTTCGACAATGCTTATTTCGAGTATCGTCTCCGGCAGAACCGTGACCGGGTTTTCCGAAAGAATGACCAGGTCAGCCTGCTTGCCTGGCGTGAGAGAACCCTTGGTGTGCTCTTCGAAGTGCTGATAGGCGGCATTGGCGGTGACCGCACGGATGGCTTCCAGGGGTGAGATTCGTTGCGATGCACCGAGTGTCTCGCCGCTGCGGGTGATCCGGTTTACGGTCGCCCACAACAGCCGAATCATATCTGGTGGGACGATGGGTGCGTCGTTGTGCACGGTAAACGGCATTCCCCGTCGTAGTGTGGATGCGGTCGGGCTGATTCGAGACGCGCGCTCGACGCCCAGCACCGAGTCTCGATGCCAGTCTCCCCAGAAGAATGTGTGTGCGGAGAAGTACGAAGGGATGATCCCAAGCTGCTGCATGCGGTCGAGTTGATCCTCGCGTACGGTTTGCGCGTGAATCATCACGCTGCGGTGATCGCCCAGGGGCGTTATTTCGCTGGCCAGTTCCAGCGCGTCGATCAACATCTGCGCCGCTGCGTCGCCGTTGGCATGCACCAGCATCGGGACCCGTTCGGAAATGAAGCGCGCGACCCGCTGGTTCACGGCTTCCTGTGGGATCGCGGGGTAACCTCGGTACTCTTCAGACAACCCTTCTGGAATCACCTCGTAGGGGCGCGTGAGATAGGCCGTCTTACCCTGCGGCGAACCATCGAGAATGAGTTTGATGCCGCCGACCTTCAGGCGGTTGTGATACTCCCCGACAACCACGCCGTCCGCGATCGCGAACGACTCAGCCA
Organism: Pseudomonadales bacterium; assembly: GCA_046582225.1. Taxonomy (GTDB): domain Bacteria; phylum Pseudomonadota; class Gammaproteobacteria; order Pseudomonadales; family Azotimanducaceae; genus JAYGEV01. The sequence continues at coordinate 1,060 of JAYGEV010000267.1, read as the reverse complement.
TGGCTTGCGGGTACACCACGACGTCGAGGCTCAAGCCGTTGTGCCTCGCTATTTCCGCCAGCATCTGGTGGATTTCCCAGGACGCTGCGCCGTCTTGAACGGTGGTAATGCCGTAGCTGGCGTAGGTGCGCAGCGCCTGGGCGATATCTTCGGCGGGGACGCCTTCGTCACCCATGAACAGGCCGCGCAGCGGAGCCGTGGCGGACTCTTCAAGCACCCCGTTGGGTACCATGCTGTCGGGCCGGCGGCGGATGACGCCGCCCGCCGGATCCGGGGTTTGGGCGCCGATGCCGGCCCGCTCCAGCGCCAGCGAATTGGCGGCCGCCAGGTGACCCGATACGTGAATGAGTGCCAGCGGGTGATCCGTCGAAACTTCATCCAGGTCGTCACGGTCGGGATGTCGTTGCTCTTTGATGAGGGAGTCGTCGTAGCCCATACCGACGACCCATTGGCCCGGCGCAATCTCGCGTTCCAGGATGTATCGGCGCAACGTCTCCTGCAACGAAGCCATCGTTGCAACTGCGCCCACCGGCGGCGATGCAACGTTGGCGAGATTGACGGTGCGGGCGAAAAAGGTGAGGTGTCCGTGCGCGTCGATGAAACCGGGTGCCAGCGCACGGCGGCCAAGCTCGACGATCTCGGTGGCGGTCCCCGACCATTGCGCGATGTCGCCCACCCAGATGATCTTGTCGTTGAGAATCGCGACGGCGGTTGCGTTGGCGAATTTGTCATCCATGGTGAGGATGTTGTCACCCACAAATATTCGGTCGGCGGTCAATCCGGGCGGTGACTGAGGTGACTCGGTGCATGCGCTAAGGCCCAGTGCCAGTATCACAAGACAGTGCACCCTCAGGATGTTTTTGCTCACGAGATTACGCCCCCTGACCTGATCTGAGTTCGCCACATGACTCTACGCTGCGCGTCGTCGAACTCATCGCGACGGTGGATCGTGCAACGATTATCCCAGACCATTACATCACCGACGCTCCAGGTGTGCTGGTAGACAAACCTGGGTTGGGTGCAAAACGCCCAGACCTCGTCCAGCAGGGCGTCGCTGTCC